>DATGYO010000182.1:0-18811 GCA_035297905.1 Nocardioidaceae bacterium | reverse complement strand
GACGTCGCCCGTCGTACGCCTGACGGGCTCTTCGAGATCGTCGGCCGCCGGAACCGGTTCGCCAAGATCTTCGGGCTGCGGATCGACCTCGACGAGGTGGAGCGGGTGTACGCCGACGAGGGGATGCTCGTGGCCTGCGCGGCGGCCGAGGGGCCATCGGGCGAGCGGCTGGTGGTCGCTGTCTCGGACGACGCCGCGCCCGTCGACGTCACGCGGGTCGCTGCCGTCGCGAAGGAGCACGTCGGCCTTCCACCCGGCGCCGTCGCCGTCTGTCCGGTGCGCGAGGTGCCGCGGCTGCCCAACGGGAAGCCCGACTACCGCGCGGTGGCGGCTCTGGCCGACCGGTATTCGAAGGAACCTTGGCAGACCGCCACCCCCGGTACGACGGTCGCGCGACTGCGCGAGGTCTACGCCGAGGTGCTCCGGCGCGACGTCGTGCGCGACGAGGACACGTTCGTGTCGCTCGAGGGCGACTCCCTGTCCTACGTCGAGATGTCGATCAGGGTGGAGGAGGTCCTCGGCCACCTCCCGCCGAGCTGGCACGTCACGCCGATCGCCGGGCTAGCGCCGAGAGAGGGGCGGCCCCGACGCGGCAGGTCGCTGGAGACGAACGTGCTCCTGCGGGCGCTGGCGATCGTCGCGATCGTCGCCTCGCACGCGAACCTCGTCGCCGTCCTCGGCGGCGCCCATGTCCTCCTCGCCGTGGCCGGCTTCAACTTCGGCCGGTTCCACCTCACCGACGCCTCGCGGCCAGAACGGCTCCGCCACCTCACGTCGAGCATCGCGCGGGTCGCTATCCCGTCGGTGGTCCTGATCGGGGTCGTCGCGGCGTTCGACGACCGCCTGGGCTGGCGCAACGCACTCCTGCTCAACGGCGTCCTGGGGTCACGCGACTGGACCGAGCCCGCCTGGCACTACTGGTTCGTCGAGGCGCTGCTCTACACGCTGCTCCTCCTCACGCTCGTGATGGCCCTGCCCGTCATGGACACGGTGGAGCGCCGGTGGTCGTTCTGGCTCCCGATGATGCTCGCGGGGCTCGGGCTGCTCACCCGCTACGAGGTGGTCGAGGTCATGGGCGGCGACGTGATCCACCGCGCCAACGTCGTGTTCTGGCTCTTCGCGCTCGGCTGGGCGACGGTGAAGGCCACCGCGCCGTGGCAGCGCCTGGCCGTCTCCGCCGCCGTGGTCGCGACGGTCCCCGGGTTCTTCGACGACCTGACGCGAGAGGGCGTCGTCGTGGCCGGGATGCTCGCGCTGGTCTGGGTCCGAGCCCTCCGGGTCCCCGCTTGGGCAGCGCGCCTGGCCGGTGTCCTGGCGAGCGCGTCGCTCTACGTCTACCTCGTGCACTGGCAGGTCTACCCGTACCTCGAGAACGAGGTGCCCTGGCTCGCGACGGTGCTCTCCCTCCTCGCCGGGATCCTGCTGTGGAAGGCCGTGAACCGGGTGTCCCACGTCGCACTCCAGACGGCGAGTGAGTGGCGCTGGGGGAATGGGGAACAATCGCGGATGGTTTGACCCATCGGAGGTATGCCGTTCGTGAGCCCAGTATTGCCTGACGCCGTGCCGCCACGCCCTGTGCGCGGCCGCGTCGCGATGATCAGCCTGCACACGTCCCCGCTCGACCAGCCGGGGACCGGTGACGCGGGCGGCATGAACGTCTACGTCATCGAGCTCTCCAAGCGGCTCGCCGAGCGCAACATCGCGGTGGAGATCTTCACCCGGGCGACCTCCTCGGCCCTTCCGCCGGTGGTCGAGGCAGTGCCGGGGGTGTACGTGCACAACGTCCACGCAGGGCCGTTCGAGGGGCTCTCGAAGAACGAGCTGCCCCCACAGCTGTGCACCTTCGCCCGCGAGGTGCTGCGTGCGGAGGCGGGTCACGAGCAGGGCTGGTACGACCTCGTGCACAGCCACTACTGGCTGTCCGGACAGGTCGGCGCGCTGGTCCGCGACCGCTGGAGCGTGCCGCTGGCGCACACGATGCACACGATGGCCAAGGTCAAGAACGAGATGCTCGCCGAGGGCGACACCCCCGAGCCGATGGCGCGCCTGATCGGTGAGGAGCAGGTGGTCGAGGCCGCCGACATGCTCATCGCGAACACCGACATCGAGGCCAAGCAGCTGATCAACCTCTACGACGCCGACCCGGGCCGCGTCGAGGTGGTGCATCCCGGCGTCGACCTGGGCGTCTTCCGACCGGTCGGCCAGGCCCTCGCGCGCGCCCGGCTGGGCCTCCCCGCGGACGCCCACGTGCTGATGTTCGCGGGCCGGATCCAGCCCCTCAAGGCGCCCGACGTCCTGCTGCGAGCCGTTGCCGTCCTGCTCGAACGTGACCCCTCGCTCCGTGACCGGCTGGTGGTGCCCGTCGTGGGCGGGCCCTCCGGCAGCGGCCTCGAGCACCCCGAGTCGCTCGCCCAGCTCGCCTCCTCCCTCGGCCTCGACGACGTGGTGCGCTTCGTCCCGCCCGTGGCACAGTCGACGCTGGTCGACTGGTACGCCGCCGCGACACTCGTCTGCGTCCCGTCGTACAACGAGTCCTTCGGTCTGGTCGCCGTCGAGGCGCAGGCGACGGGTACGCCGGTCGTCGCCGCTGCCGTCGGCGGCCTCACCACCGCCGTGCACCACGGCGTCTCCGGGCTCCTCGTCGAGGGCCACGACCCGGCCGACTACGCCCGCGCGTTCGAGCGGATCCTGCACCAGCCGGCCTTCCGCGACGAGCTCTCTGCGGGCGCCGTACGCCAGGCCGCACACTTCGCCTGGGAGGCGACGGCCGAGCGCACCGTCGAGGTGTACCGCCAGGCCAGCGCCGCCATGCGCAGCGACCTCGAAGGGATGACCCGATGAGCCACCCCGTCCAGCAGTCCATGACCGAGGAGCAGCAGGCGGCAGCCGCCACCTTGCGGGAGGTCTTCGACAGCCACGAGCTGGACTGGAAGGAGATCGAGGACGGCATGTTCACGGTCGTCCTGCCGGGCGAGAAGAAGCTCCAGACGCCGTGCCGGTTCGACGTCGGGGAGCACGCCCTCGGGGTGCACGCCTTCGTCGCGCGCCGCCCCGACGAGAACCACGAGCGCGTCTACCGCTGGCTGCTCCAACGCAACCTCAAGCTGTACGGCGTCGCGTTCGCCCTCGACCACATCGGCGACATCTACCTCGACGGCCGGCTGCCGCTGTCGTCCGTGACGCCCGAGGAGATGGACCGGTTGCTCGGGGCGGTGCTGACCTACGCCGACGAGTCGTTCAACACGATCCTCGAGCTCGGGTTCTCGACCTCGATCCGGCGAGAGTGGGAGTGGCGCAAGTCGCGGGGGGAGTCCACCCGCAACCTCGAGGCGTTCCGCGGCTGGCTCGAGAAGGGCGAGGAGCCCCCGCCGCCGGAGTGACTCAGACCTCCAGCTTGTAGCCGAGCCCTCGCACGGTGATCAGGTACTTCGGCGACGCCGGGTCCGGCTCGATCTTCGCCCGAAGGCGCTTCACGTGTACGTCGAGCGTCTTGGTGTCGCCCACGTAGTCCGAACCCCAGACGCGGTCGATCAGCTGCCCCCGCGTGAGCACCCGACCCGGGTTGCGCAGGAACATCTCGAGCAGCTCGAACTCCTTCAACGGCAGCTTGGTGTCCTCGCCCGCCACCGTCACGACGTGTCGCTCCACGTCCATCCGCACCGGCCCGGCCTCGAGCGTCGGCGGCGCGAGGTCCGGCTCGGCGCCCCGGCGCAGCACCGCCCGGATCCGCGCCACGAGCTCGCGAGGGGAGTACGGCTTCGTGACGTAGTCGTCCGCGCCGAGCTCGAGCCCGACCACCTTGTCGACCTCGCTGTCCTTGGCGCTGACCATGATCACCGGCACGTTGGAGGTCTGCCGGATCACCCGGCACACCTCGGTCCCGGGCATCCCGGGCAGCATGAGGTCGAGCAGCACGATGTCCGCACCGGCCCGGTCGAACTCCGCCAGCGCGTCGGGCCCGGTGCTGGCGATGCCGACCTCGAACCCCTCCTTGCGGAGCATGTAGGACAGCGCCTCGCTGTAGCTCTCTTCATCCTCGACGACGAGTACCCGGGTCACGGGCTTGCCTCCTGCTGGCTGGGTTGGGTGTACGACGGTGTGGTGCTCGTGCTGGGACGGCGCGGCAGGGTCAACGTGAACGACGACCCCTCGCCGGGGGAGGACCAGACGCGCACCTCACCGCCGTGGGACGCCGCGACGTGCTTGACGATCGACAGGCCGAGGCCGGTGCCTCCGGTGGAGCGGTGCCGTGCCGGGTCGACCCGGTAGAACCGCTCGAAGATCCGGTCGAGCTCGGCGGCCGGGATGCCGATGCCCTGGTCGGTGACCGTGATCTCCACCATCTGGTCCGCGGCCTTCGCCGCCACGACGACGTTGGAGCCATCGGGCGAGTAGGCCACCGCGTTGGCCACGAGGTTCCCCACGGCCAGCGCGATCTGGTCGGCGCTGCCGAGCACCTGGAGGCCGAGCTCGCCGTCCTGGACCACGGAGATGTGCTTGGTCGTGGCGTCGATCGAGCTGGCGTCGATGGCCCGTGTCACGACGTCGTCGACGTCCACCGGCGACGGGGCCTCGAGCGGCTCGTCACCCTGGAGCCGTGAGAGCTCGATGATCTGCTGCACGAGCCGGCCGAGCCGCTCGCTCTCCTTCTGCATGCGGTCGGCGAAGCGCTTGACCGCCGCCGGGTCGTCGGAGGCCTCCCGCACCGCCTCGGCGAGGAGGTTGATCGCGCCGACCGGCGTCTTGAGCTCGTGGGAGACGTTCGCGACGAAGTCCCGCCGGATCGCCTCGACGCGGCGTTCGCGGGTGCGGTCCTCGACGAGCGCGAGGACCAGCCGCGAGCTCAGCGGCGCCACCCGTGCCGTGACGTGGACCGGGTGCGGCCCGCGGCCCTGCGTGAGCGTGAACTCGGTCTCGCGGATCTGCCCGTCGCGGCGCACCTGCCGCACCAGGTCGGCGAGCTCGTCCACCGCGACCTCCTTGCCGCGCACCAGACCCATGACATGGGCGGGAGCCGAGGCCTTGAGCACCTCGTCGTTCTCGTTGACGACCAGGGCGCTGCTGCGCAGGACGCTGAGGACGGTGGCGACCCCTGCCGGGACGGCCGGCTCCTCGTGGGGCGGGATCCGGAGCTGCTGCTGCTCGCTGACCCGCCACGCGAGGACGACGCCGCCACCCAGCACTGCACCGAGCAGCGCGAACAGGAGGGCCTGAGTCGTCGGGTCCACAGCTTGATCGTACGCAGGCGTCTCCACGCGTCTCGCCGCTCGGCCGCTCCCGTACACGGGGTTCGGCGACTGTTCACCTCCAGTTCACGCCCCAAACCCATTCGGTCAACCGTCACGATTACGGTGGGGCCATGCGCAACGCCTACTACGACCAGCTGGACGCCGTCGTCGACGAGCTCGTGACCATGACGCACGAGGTGGGGACCGCCGTCGGCGAGGCCACCCGAGCTCTCCTCGAGGCCGATGCTGAGGTCGCCGAGCGGGTCATCTCCCACGACGACCACATCGACGCGGAGCGCGACCGGATCGAGGAGCTGAGCTTCGAGCTGCTCGCCCTGCAGCAGCCGGTCGCGGGAGACCTCCGGATGCTCGTCGCGGCCTTGCGGATGGTCTCCGACCTCGAGCGGATGGGCGACCTGTGCGTCCACATCGCGAAGATCGCCCGCCTGAGGGTGCCGGAGGTCGCGATCCCCGACGTGATGCTGCCGACCATCCAGCGGATGGCCGAGGTCGCCGAGGAGATGGTCGGCAAGGTAGAGAACGTCATCGCCGACCGCGACGTCGAGGCGGCGATCGAGCTCGAGCGCTGCGACGAGGAGATGGACCAGCTCCGTCGCTCCTCGTTCCGGCAGATGCTCAGCGACGACTGGGCCCACGGCGTCGAGCCGGCCGTCGACATCGCGCTGCTCGGGCGGTACTACGAGCGCATCGCCGACCATGCCGTGTCCCTCGCCCGCCGCGTCGTCTTCCTCGTGACCGGACAACACCCCGCCGTCATCGAAGCCTGACGTGCAACGGCGACCGGCCCTGCGATGATGGGGGCATGGCCGCTGCTCACCCGGCCGCCTCTGGGTCGGCGGTCGACTTCGTCTCGGCCTACGCCGCTGCAGCAGCCGAGCTGGTGGCGGCGATCCCGTCCTGCGACATGGCCGCTCGGGTGCCTGCCTGTCCGGGCTGGTCGACGTACGACCTGATGGTCCACATCGGCAACGTCCACGCCTGGGCGGCGACGATCGTGGAGACCGGCCGGGAGGTGCCGGAGCAGGACGACCGGCCGGGATCCCACCGCTCCAAGGCGGTCGCGCAGTGGTACGCCGGCAAGGCCGAGGACCTCTTCCAGGTGCTGCGCGCCGCGCGCCTCGAGGACCCGTGCTGGACCTTCTCGGCTCACCACTCCACCAAGGCCTTCTGGCCGCGGCGGCAGACCCACGAGACCCTGGTGCACCTCGCGGACCTGCGACAGGCGTCGAGGAGTACGGCGGCCCTGCCGACGCCGTTGGCCGCGGACGGGGTCGCCGAGGTGCTCGAGGTCTTCCTGCCCCGGATGCACGCCCGCGGCCGTCCCGCCGCCCTGGGTGCTCCACTCCTGCTGAGCGCGGCGGACACCCAGGACACCTGGCTCCTGACCACCCCGGCTGCTGACGGGCCCCCGCTCGTGCGCCGCGTGGAACCGGGTCACCTGAGCCACTCCGGGATCGACCACCTCGGCGCACCCGCGGCCGACCTCATGCTCCTGCTCTGGAAGCGGCTTTCCCCCGACCACCCGGCGCTCACCCTCGACGGCGACCGCGACCGCATCCTGGCCTTCCTCAGGTCCCCTCTCACCCCCTGACGGCGCCTCCGCCGGGCCGCCCGGCCGCCCGGCCGCCTCTGCCGTTGCCATCCACGTGGATGGCAACGACGCTCCGATCGCAGGATTCGATGTCGTTCCCGTCCACATGGACGCGAACGACGTACGCCGAATCAGGACGAGCGACGGACGGGCTGCTGAACTAGGAAGTGGGCTCGCCAACCGTCGTCGAGTCGTGCAGGCAGGCCCTTCGCGCCCTGGCTGCGCAAGGCGTTACGGACCCGATGCAATGTCTCCTCCGGCCGCTGGAAGATGCCTTTCGCTGTCACCACGACGCTCCGCCACTTCCACCTGTCGAGGTCCTCGCGCCGGTAGATGTCCGATTCGTACTGCTCGGGGTCGTCGGCGTGCTGCCGGCCGTCGTACTCCACGATGAGCCGCAGGTCGGGGTAGGAGAGGTCGAAGCGCCGGATGACCTTGCCGAACGAATCGTGCACCCGAAAGTCGACCGTCGGTTCGGGGAGACCCGCGAGGACGATCAGCAGACGCAACCGCGTCTCCATCGGGGAGTCGACGCCGTCCCGGACCATCTCGGCGGCTCTCAGCGCGGCAGCGGCGTGCCGATCACTCGACTCACGGCATGCGCTGACGAGCTCAGCAGGAGTGAACGCTCGTCTCCTCACAAGTGCGTCGCCGACGATCACGAGGTCCACCAGCGAGAGCATCGACGCAAGCTCGATGAACATGGTGCTCGGCATGGACACCCGAATGCCGCGGTACCGCCCGACAGCCGTCGATGGGGGTGCCACATGGGACTGGATCTCGGTGCGGCGCCGGCGGTCCTTCTCCGAGAAGACGCTCACGTGCTCGTCGGAGAAGTGCGGAACCGGCACGTCGTACACCCTTGCTGCGCTCACGTGGCTGGCGAAGGCACCGGAAGGGTGGAGGATCACGGCGGCCTCGACGCGGTGGAGCGGCGAGGGCGGGACCTCAGCGGATATGTACACGCCCTTGAAGATCCGTCGGAACCGCTTCCCTCGCAGGAGTCGAGGGTCGATGCCGGCAGCTATGGCGTCCGCGCGAGTGAACGGCCGGCGCGTATCGAAAGGTTGATCCGGGATTGGTTCGGTCACCCCGCGACTTTGGCAGCAGACCCAGGGCGTCTGCTGACGTCGTCCACAGGCTCACGACCTCGGCGCCACCCGTCGCCCCGGGGCCGACCAGGTCATTCCCGTCCACGTGGATGGGAATGACGCACGAATCGCGGACGGGCCAGCAGTTCCGGTCCACATGGACGGGAACGGCAGTTGGGTCGCGCGTGTGAGGCGCAGCCCGCAGCCGGCGCGGGTCAGCGGCCTTGGTTGGCCACGGCCTGGATCGCCTCGGCGGCGGCCTCGGGGTCGAGGTACTGGCCGCCGCGCTCGAGCGGTCGCATGTCCTGGTCGAGGCGGTACACCAGCGGGATCCCGGTCGGGATGTTGAGACCCACGACGGCCTCCTCGCTCATGTCGTCGAGGTGCTTGACGAGGGCGCGCAGGGAGTTGCCGTGCGCAGCGACGCAGACGGTCTGCCCGGCGCGCAGGTCGGGGACGATCGCGTCGTACCAGTAGGGGAGCATCCGCTCGACCACGTCGGCGAGGCACTCGGTGCGCGGGACGATCTCGTCGGGCAGGTCGGCGTAGCGGCGGTCACCGACCTGCGACCACTCGTCGTCGTCCTCGATGGGCGGCGGCGGGGTGTCGTAGGAGCGGCGCCAGAGCATGAACTGCTCCTCGCCGTACTGCTCCTTCGTCTCCTTCTTGTTCTTGCCCTGCAGCGCGCCGTAGTGACGCTCGTTGAGACGCCACGACCGCTTCACGGGGATCCAGTGCCGGTCGCACTCGTCGAGGGCGAGATTCGCGGTCGTGATCGCGCGCCGCAGCACGGAGGTGTGGAGTACGTCGGGAAGCACGTCGGCCTCCGCGATCAGCGACCCGCCGCGGATCGCCTCGGCGCGACCCTTCTCTGTCAGGGCCACGTCCACCCAGCCGGTGAAGAGGTTCTTGGCGTTCCAGTCGCTCTCGCCGTGTCGGAGCAGGACCAGGGTGTACGGGGCCTCAGCACTCATGCGCCACACACTAGCGTCGGTCGGAGCGATGCCGTTCCAGGGTCACGGGAGCGGGACGTCGGCGTAGTCGCCCCGGTTCGCGACGACCGGGACGTCGAGACTGACGCTCTCGGCGTTCTGGAAGCTGAACGTCAGTGTGACGAAGGCCCCCGTCTTGATGCTCTTGCCCTTGACCGCGATCGGGGTCGACTCGTCGGTCAGCTGCACCGAGGAGCCCGGCTTGATCTGGATGGGGCTGGAGACCGTGGCGGTGACGTCGGCGTCCTGGCCCGAACCTGCAACCTGGGTCAGTGCGTCGCCCTGCTGCTGGTTGTTGTTGACCACCGCGGCGCTGAGCGTGCCGCTGCCGTCCTTACCGGAGACCACGACAGCACCGAGTACGTCGACCTGGCCGCTTCGCTCGTTCACGCCCACGCCCGGGTTGTAGACGCGGTCGGTCGGCTGGTGAAGGCCGCACGAGGACAGCACCGGAGCGAGCACGAGGGCTGCGACAGCGATGCTGCGACGAAGGGTGACGTTCACGATCTCCACGGTTCCTCTCGGGGGACCCGCGCGTTGGGCGGGAGCGACCAGTTCGGACGATGCGGCCGCGTGCGGGCGCTTGCGCGCCTAGGCCTGCAAAACAGGGAGGAGTCTAGCGTTCATTGACGGACTCCCACCGTGAGCCCTGCCACGACGATCCCGGCGGAGACGAGCGCGGTGTAGGCCACGGAGATCCACAGCAGCTTGGGGGCGCCGAGCTTGAGCGCGATGCGCAGTGGCAGATGCCGGACGCCGGTCTCGTTGTCCTGCACGAGGTCCGGGAGCGTGTTCAGGAAGTGGATGCCGATGCCGAGCAGCGCTGCGAGGACGGTCATCGCCCAGGTCGGCGGGCCGCCGTGCATCCCGCCGCCGAGCCCGCCGTACGACAGGAAGGCCGGCAGCAGGCCGAACGACACGATGTACGGAAGCGGCGACAGGAACGACTTCTTGAACCACAGGTCGTAGAGCCAGGCGGACGCCACCGCGCCCAGGTGGGCGAGGCCCGCGTAGGTCCCGTTGGCGATCGAGAGCGGGATCACGGCGAGCACGGCCACGGCGATGGCGAACGTCACGGTGCCGGGGTCGATCCAGCCCATCGCGACCGGTTTGTCCAGGCGGCCGACCTCACGGTCGCGGTCGCGGTCCACCACGTCGTTGAGCCAGCCGACGGTGAGCTGGCCTGCCAGGACGGTGACCGCCACCAGGCCGACCTCGAGCAGGGGACGACCCGTGAGAGCGGCGGCAGCGGCGAGGGCGATCGTCATGGCCAGCGTGGGAAGGGGGTGGCTGGCGAGGACGAGGGACAGGGTCGTGCCCCGCTGCTTCCGCAACTTCATGGATCGCAGTATTGACCACCCGCCCCCTCGATGGTTGGACCACCCGGCAGACCACGCGCGATTCGCCCAGGGTTGGCCCGGGATTCCCTCGGAGCCACAAGGGATTCGGCGGCTTCGTGACGTCCGGTAGTCGGGTGGCGAGGCTGTGACACGCACACGATTCGGTCATCTGTCAAGCCCCGATTTGGCCTCTGACCTGCACAAACGCCAAAAGGACCAGGTCTGGAGCCGTGTTAGACTAGTCACCTAGGAAGGGGTACTTGGCACATGACATTTACCGTCGGCGAAACGGTTGTTTATCCAAATCACGGGGCCGCAGTAATCGAGGACATCGAGACCCGCCAGATCAAGGGAGAGGATCGCCAGTATCTCGTGCTGCGCATCGTCGCCCAGCAGGATCTGGTCGTTCGAGTCCCTGCTTGCAACCTCGATCTCGTGGGCGTGCGAGACGTAGTCGACAAGGAGGGTCTGGATCGAGTCTTCGAGGTGCTGCGCGCGGCGCACACCGAGGAGCCGACCAACTGGTCGCGTCGCTACAAGGCCAACCTGGAGAAGCTGCACTCCGGTGACGTGATGAAGGTGGCCGAGGTCGTGCGCGACCTGTGGCGCCGCGAGCGTGACCGCGGCCTCTCCGCCGGCGAGAAGCGCATGCTGGCCAAGGCGCGCCAGATCCTCGTCTCCGAGCTCGCGCTCGCCGAGCGCACCAACGAGGACAAGGCCGAGGCCCTCCTCGACGAGGTTCTCGCCTCCTGATCGAGCATCACTCGAAGGCCCCCGGGACGCACCGTCCCGGGGGCCTTCGTGGTCTGATGAGCCCGTGAGCCCCTACGACGACGAACCTGGCTCGGCCAAGCCGATGGGTCAGGTCCCCACGACCGGCCGGGGCTCCATGCCCTTCGCCATGCTCAACGGGGAGCCGCTCGTCGCGCTCGCCTCCTTCGCGCTCGAGGACGCCGGCGCCGAGCTGGTCGACTTCAACGTCCACCTCGCCGACCTCCACGACCGGCACCGCCCGCTCGTGCTCCACGACCCGCTGTGCCCGCTCACGCCGGTCGACTTCCTCCGCGAGGCGGTCGAGGTCGCCGTGGACGAGGACGTCGTCGTGGTCGGCGTGCTCCCGGTGACCGACACGATCAAGTCCGTGGACTCAGGAGTGGTCGGAGAGACGGTCGACCGCGAGGCGTTGTGGACGCTGACCTCGCCCGTCGTACTCCCGGCGCACGTGGTCTCCCAGCTCGAAGGCTGGCCGGACGCCGACGACTTCCCGGCGCTGGTGGCGCTGCTGCGCGAGCGCTTCGAGGTCCGTTTCCTCGAGGCTCCCGCCCTGGGCCGCCGCGTGGAGGACGAGTCCGACGTGGCGTTGCTCGAGGTGCTCTAGCGGTCCTTGCTCGTCGCGATCGCGAGATAGGAGTACGACGGTCCGCGCCCGTCCCGGGGGCTGAGGGCGCGGCAGCCGCGGCGGAGGTTCTCGCAGCGCACGCGTCGTCCTTCGTCGTGCCCGAGGTCGAGCCGCGACCGGTAGTAGAAGCTGTAGACGTTCCCGTCGCCGCCCTGGTCGACCGACGCCTCGATGCCGTCCCGGCGCCACCGGTCGGTGAGGAGACGACGCTGCGCGCGCAGGTCGTCCTTGACGTACCTGTCGAACCACGCGGTGGTGTACCAGGCCGAGGCGTCGATGCCGCGCAGCGTCGCGCCGAAGGTGGGCATCGGCAGGTACGACCACTCGTAGTGGGTGCCACCGCGGATCACGATCTCGCCCGTGTCGACGCCGGCCCTGGAGAACGCGTAGGAGGCCCTCGCCTTGTCACGGGGGTCAGGCTGGGTGGTGAAGGGCGTGGGCGTGAGGAAGTAGTCGGCGGAGAGGCCGAGGGACGGCACCCGAAGGTGCGGCTTGCCGAGCCCGCCCGTGCCGCAGCCCCCGTCGCCGGACCCGGGCGTGCTCGACGGTCGGCTCGCGTCGCAGAGGTTGTCCCAGGCGACGACCGCGTCGACACGGCGGTCCTGCTGACCGACCCAGCTCACGCCGGAGGCGCCGAACGAGTGCCCGGCGAGACCGATCCGGGTCCGGTCGACCAGGCGCCAGAACGGGTTGTGGTGCGTGGCGAGCCCCTCGGCCACGCGGGTCCGCTGCTTGTCGCAGTGGCTGGTGCCTGAGCGGCTGGGACGCGGACAGTACGGCTTGCCCGGCCGCGAGAGCGCGAAGTCGATCGAGTCCTGGGTGTGGTCGAAGAAGGTCACGCCGGTGCTCTGCGACGGGAAGCCCTCACCGGCGTCTGCGCCGTCGCCGAACGTGTCCGAACGGCCCTGCATCTGCGGGTCGCGGGTGAGCACGACGTAGCCGGCCTTGGCGAGGGTCTGCGCCGCCCACCAGTACAGCTCCTCACTGGCCTGCACCGAGCCGTTGGTGATCACCACCAGCGGCCGCTTGCGCGGGCCCGCCTTGGTCGCCCACACGTGCCCGGCCATCGTCGAGCCGTTGCGGGCGACGAAGTGCACCGGCTTCACCATCCCGTAGCCGCGTTCGCCCCAGTGGGCCAGCCGGGTGTCGCCGCCGCACGCCAGGGCCTTCGACCAGCACAGGTCGGTGACGAAGAGCCGACCCGGATCGGTGACCTGCTCTACCACGCCGCCGGAGAACGAGCCCGCCCCCTGCGTGAGCTGGTCGGCCAAGGCCTTCGGCGTCAGGTAGTCCGAGGCACGCTCGCTCTGCTTGCCGTAGTTCGTCGCCTCCCGCGCGGGGTCGACCGGGTCGCCCTCGGCGCCGTGTGCCGGGTTCGCAAGGATCGTCGGAACCGCGAGCAGGGCCGCGAGAAGGGCGGCCAAGAGGGCGATGAGCAGGGTGCTCGCTGTCTGGGGGAGGCGGCGCATGTCGTGCCCAACGACTCAGAGCAGAGGGCGTTATCCCTTGCGCAGCAGCCGTTCGGCCAGAGCGACATCCTCCGGAAAGGTGATCTTGATGTTCGTCGCCGGGCTGGGGACGCAGTGGATCGCGAGGTCGGTGTACTGCTCGATGCAGCTCGCCGTGTCGGTGCCGGTGAACCCCTCCCGCTCGGCCTTCCGGTAGGCGTCGAGGAGCGGTCTCGCGCGGAACGCCTGCGGAGTCTGTACGGCGACCAGCGCGCTGTCGAGGGCCTCGCCGGCTCGACGAGGGAGCAGGTGCCGCTGTGCTCGCACGGGCAGCGCGCCGCCGTGCTCGTGTGCGGCCCCGACCACCGCCTCGAACAGCTCCACGTCGGCGAGCGGCCGGGCGGTGTCGTGGATCGCGACGACGTCGACCTCGCCGTCGTCGATCGCGGTCGCCACGACCTGCAGGGCGTTCCACTCGGAGCCGTGCCGGGTGCTTCCACCCGAGACGATCCACACCTGTGCTCCGGGGTGCTGCGCGGCGAGGAGGTCGAGGCCCCGGTCGACCTCGTCACGGTCCTCGGGCCGGGTCACCAGCACGACGTGTGTGACCCCGGGCAGCGCCAGGGCGCGGCGCAGCGACCAGGTGAACACCGGCTCGCCGAGCAGGGGCAGCAGCACCTTGTTCGTCCCCGCCCCGACCCGGCGGCCCTCACCCGCGGCGAGCAGCACGACCGCCGTACGAGGTGTGCCTCCGGCGGGCTGGGACTGTGGCTGCGTCACGCCGCTCACGCTAACCCGCCGGGCGGCTGAGGCCCCACCGGGCGGGCCTGCTGTGAGGAAGTGAGGAGAAGTTGACCTCGCGGGCACATCGGCACAGCGGCGCCGAAACACCGCGTTCCTACGGTCAGGGCTCGTCAGTTCCGCACCGTCCCCAGGAGCCCGCATGACCGCCATCGACGTCGACCGCCCTGCGCCCTCGACCCGCCACCGCACGGGGAGGTGGATCGAGCACTGGGAGCCCGAGGACCAGGCCTTCTGGGAGAACGGAGGCAGCAAGGTCGCCCGGCGCAACCTCGTCTGGTCGATCCTCGCCGAGCACGTGGGCTTCTCCGTGTGGATGCTGTGGAGCGTCAGCGCGGTGTACCTCGTGCAGGCCGGCTTCGCCTTCAGCGTGGACCAGCTGTTCTGGCTTGCCGCGGTTCCGAGCCTCGTGGGCGCGACGATGCGCTTCCCCTACACGTTCGCGGTGGCCCGCTTCGGCGGCCGCAACTGGACGGTCGTCAGTGCGTCCCTGCTGCTCGTGCCCTGCGCGCTGCTGGTCGTCTGCGTGTCGAACCCCGCGACGCCGTACTGGATGTTCGTCCTCGCCGCGGTCACCGCGGGCCTCGGCGGTGGCAACTTCGCCTCGAGCATGGCGAACATCTCGTACTTCTACCCGGACGCGCGGAAGGGCTGGGCGCTCGGGCTCAACGCCGCGGGCGGCAACATCGGCGTGAGCACGGTTCAGCTGATCACCCCCTTCGTCGTGGGCCTCTCCGTCCTCGGTGCCGCGTCCGCGGTGAACCTCGAGAACGTCGCGCTCGTGTGGGCCCCGCTGGCCGTCGTCGCGGCGCTCGGTGCGTGGCGGTTCATGGACAACCTGTCGGGCGCGAAGTCACCGATGCGGGAGCAGCTGCAGGTCGCGAAGGACCGGCAGACCTGGGTGATGTCCTTTCTCTACATCGGGACGTTCGGCTCCTTCATCGGATACGGCGCTGCGATGCCGCTGTTGATGTCGACGCAGTTCCCGGAGGTGTCGGGGAGGTACGCCTTCCTCGGGGCCCTGGTCGGCTCGCTCGTCCGGCCCGTCGGGGGGCTCCTCGCTGACCGCTGGGGCGGCGCCAGGATCACTGCCGCCACCTTCGTGGCCATGGGCCTCGGCGTGCTGGGTGTCGTGTGGTCGGTCGGGCAGCACGCCTTCGTGCCGTTCCTCGCGGCGTTCATGCTGCTGTTCACCCTCGCCGGGATCGGCAACGGCACGACGTACCGGATGATCCCCGCGATCTTCCGCGCGCGTCACGGCGACAGCGAGGAGGACCGCAAGCGGGCCAGGACGCAGAGCGCCGCCGCCCTCGGAGTGATCTCGGCCGTCGGGGCGTACGGCGGGTTCCTGATCCCCCGCTCGTTCGGGATCTCGATCGCCAGCTCCGGCGGCATCGAGGCAGCCCTCTACGGGTTCGTCGTGTTCTACGCGGTCTGCGCGGGGCTCACGTGGTGGTGCTACCTGCGCAGCAGGGTCCTCGTGACCCGACTGCCCAGTCTCGCCCACGCGCAGGTGTGAGTCGTGGCCACCACGACTCACTGTCCCTACTGCTCGCTCCAGTGCGGCATGCGGCTGTCCCGCAAGGGGCGCGAGACCGTCGTGGAGACCTGGGACGAGTTCCCGACCAACCAGGGAGCGATGTGCCGCAAGGGGTGGACGAGCGCCGCGCTGCTCAGCGACCGTGAGCGGCTCACCACGCCGCTGGTCCGGGACCCCGCGACGGGCGCCTTCCGCGCGGCGAGCTGGGACGAGGCGCTCGGTCTCGTCGCCGACCGGCTCAGCGACCTCCGGCAGGAGCACGGGAACGACGCCGTGGCGGTGTTCGGCGGGGGTGGTCTCACGAACGAGAAGGCCTACACCCTCGGCAAGTTCGCCCGCGCCTGCCTCGGCACGAGCATGGTCGACTACAACGGCCGATGGTGCATGTCGTCGGCCGCCTCGGCAGGCATCCGGGCCTTCGGGATCGACCGCGGGCTGCCGTTCCCGCTCGCGGACGTCGAGCGGACCGACGTACTCGTCCTCGTCGGCTCGAACCTCGCCGAGACGATGCCCCCGGCGGCGCGTCACCTCGACCGGCTGAGGGAACGAGGCGGCAAGGTCGTCGCGGTCGACCCGCGGCGGACCGCCACCGCCGAGCGAGCCGACGTCCACGTCCAGCCGGTCCCCGGCACGGACCTTGCCCTCGCGCAGGGCCTCCTCCACGCGGTTGTCGCCGGCGGCTTCGTCGACCAGGAGTACGTCGACCAGCGGACCGTGGGTTTCGAGCCGGTGCGTCGTTCGGTGATGTCGTGGTGGCCGGAGCAGACCGAGCGCGTCACGGGCGTGCCGGCCGGCGAGGTCCGGGAACTGGCGAGGCTCCTCGGTGAGGCGGAGAAGGTCGTCGTGCTCACGGCTCGGGGGGCGGAGCAGCACGCCCAGGGTTCGGACACGGTGCTCGCCTGGATCAACCTCGCCCTCGCGCTGGGCCAGTGCGGCAAGCCCTACTCCGGTTACGGCTGCCTCACCGGCCAGGGCAACGGACAGGGCGGCAGGGAGCACGGGCAGAAGGCCGACCAGCTCCCCGGGTACCGCTCGATCGAGGACCCCGCCGCGCGTGAGCACATCGCCGCCGTGTGGGGCATCGACCCCGATGCCCTTCCAGGCAAGGGGAAGTCGGCCTACGAGCTGCTCGATGCTCTCGGCGTCGACGGTGGCCCAAAGGCGATGCTCGTCTTCGGCTCCAACATCGTCGTCTCCGCCCCGAACGCCAACCACGTCACCGAACGGCTCGACGCGCTCGACCTCCTCGTCGTCGCGGACGTGGTCATGTCCGAGACGGCCGCACGGGCCGATGTCGTGCTGCCGGTGACGCAGTGGGCCGAGGAGACGGGCACCATGACGAACCTCGAGGGCCGGGTGATCCTCCGGCGCAAGGCGGTCGACCCTCCTAAGGGTGTGCGCAGCGATCTGGAGGTGCTCGCCGGTCTGGCCGAGCGGCTCGGGTCGCAGGTCTCGCTCGAGACCGACCCGCAGGCCGTCTTCGCCGAGCTCGGTCGCGCGTCGGCGGGCGGCCCGGCCGACTACGCCGGCATCGACCACGACCGGATCGCCAAGGAGGACGGGGTGTTCTGGCCCTGTCCGTCTCCGGACCACCCGGGCACCAAGCGGATGTTCCTCGACAGGTTCGCCACCCCCGACGGGCGCGCGCGTTTCCACGTCGTCACCCACCGGGGACCGGCCGAGCAGCCGTGCGGGGAGTACCCGCTGCACCTCACGACGGGCCGCGTCCTCGCGCAGTACCAGTCCGGTGCCCAGACCCGCCGGGTGCGCGAGCTAGGCGACACGGGCGCGTTCGTCGAGCTGCACCCGATGCTGGCCGCGCGGGTCGGGGTGACCGAGGGCGAGCGGCTCCGGGTGAGCACACGAAGGGGCACGATGCAGGCGCCCGCGCGGCTGAGCGACGCGATCCGTCCGGACACGGTGTTCGTGCCGTTCCACTGGGTCGGCGCGAACCAGCTCACCAACGACGCCCTCGACCCGGCGTCGCGGATGCCGGAGTTCAAGGTGTGTGCCGCGGCGGTGTCGGCAGTTTGCCAAACCCACCGCAAGTGGTCAGAGACGGCAGGTTCGGGGCCTCGAAACGTGTCACCTGTGACCACTTCCGCCGGGCGTGGTGGTGCGTCATGAGCCTCGACCACCGTCTGGTCGTCGTCGGGAACGGGATGGCGGCAACCCGGCTCGTCGAGGAGCTCGTCGCGCGGCGCGACCTGGACGGGGCCGACCTCGACATCACCGTCGTGAGCGACGAGCCGGGGCCGTCGTACAACCGGATCCTCCTCTCGGCGGTGCTCGAAGGCACCCACCCGGAGGCCGACATCGCCTTGCAGGACAAGGGCTTCCACGACCGGAACGGGGTCACCCTGGTCGCGGGGGCGCGCGTCGCGGAGCTCGACCGGAGCGGCCGTGAGGTGGTGCTGGAGGACGGGCGCCGGCTGCCCTACGACCGGGTCGTCCTGGCGACCGGCTCGATCCCGACGCTGCCACCGATCAGGGGACTCGTGACGGCCGAGGGCCGGCTCCACCCGAAGGTGCACGCGTTCCGTTCGCTCGCGGACTGCCGCCGGCTCGACGCGGCGGTGCCCGGTGCGCGGAGGGCGGTGGTCGTCGGAGGCGGCCTGCTCGGGCTGCAGGTCGCCCGTGCGCTCAGCGTCCGCGGCCTCGAGGTGGATCTCGTCGAGGGCACCTCCCACCTGCTCTCCTCGCAGGTCGGTGAGCAGGCCGGCGCGGTCCTCGCGCGCAGCATGCGCAGGCTCGGGTCGGAGGTCTACACGCACACCCGCGCGGTCCGGATGACCGACGAGGGCGTGCAGCTCGACAACGGCTTCACCCTGCCCGCGGATCTCGTCGTGCTCACCGCAGGGGGCCGTCCGGCGACGGCGATCGCCAAGCGGGCCGGGCTGTTCGTCCGTCGCGGCGTGGTCGTCGACGGGCAGCTGCGGTCGGTCACCGACGAGCGGGTGCATGCCATCGGCGACTGCGCGGAGCACGCCGGCCGCACCCACGGCTTCGTCCCTCCGGCGTGGGAGCAGGCCGGTGTCCTGGCAGCGGTGCTGGCAGGGGAGGAGCACAGGTACGACGGGTCGCGGGTCGTCGCACGTCTCCGCGCGACCGGCCTGGACGTCGCGGTCATGGGCGACCCAGAGCACGCCGAGGGCGAGGTGGTCGAGGTCGCGAACCCGGTCACCGGGACCTACCGCAAGCTCGTCGTCCGTGGCGGGGTGATCGAGGCCGCGGTGATGGTCGGGGACCTGTCGCGGGTCGGTCTCATCACGCAGCTGTTCGACCGTCGTACCGTCCTCGCTCCCGAGGAACCGGGCTGGCTGCTGATGGCGGACACCCCTGCCGTCTCGGCCTCGATCT
>DATGYO010000181.1:0-4567 GCA_035297905.1 Nocardioidaceae bacterium | reverse complement strand
CGCCGCAGGCCGGGCACCACACGTCGATCGGCTCGTGGTCCTTCCGAGCCTTCCAGACGCCCCGGACCTTCTCGGCGAGGATCTCGCGGCGCGCGTTCCGGCGCTTCCCGCCGCCGAACACCATCAAGGCGCGGGCGTCCGGCTCCGTCGGCGCGTCGTGGCGGGGAAGGTCGAACAGGGCCACCTGACCGGGCAGCGGCCGGCGCTGCTCCTCGGCCAGGGCATCGAAGCGCGCCAGGTCGGCAGCGGTGAGCGGTGCGGGGGTCGCGTCCATCTCGTCGGCTCCTCTCGCCTGGCACCGGCCAGGGTCCGACGAGAGATAGGACACCGAATCGGACAAGTAAACGGGTTGTCCTATACCCGACCCAAGAGGGACGGCATAGGACTCCCGGTGATGTTGTCCAAGACGCCAGGATCATCGCTCCGAGGTGTCTTGACAGTCCGTCGCACAGGCGGCTACGCGGTTCGCGGGCGCGGGACCTGAGCGAGGGTTGAACAGGTGGGGGCAGCGGGGGCGATGACCGATCGGAAGCCACGGCGGAGGGGCGAGGCGCTCACCCCGCGCCAGGCGTCGTTCGTCGCGGCCTACCTGGAGAACAGGGGGAACGCGACTCAGGCCGCGATCGCGGCCGGGTACGCTCCCGCCTCCGCCTACGTCCAGGGTTCAAGGCTGCTCAGGCATCCCGACGTGGCCGCGGCGCTCTCCCTGGCGCGCGAGTCGGCGGCCGACCGCATCGAGGCGACCGCCGAGCGCATCGTCCTGGAGCTGGCGCGGATCGCCTTCCTCGATCCCGGCGCCATGTTCGATGAGGCGGGCGAGCTGCTCCCGCTCCACCGGATGCCGGCCGACGTCCGGCGCGCGGTCGCATCCTTCGACCTGGAGCAGCGGACCGACGACCTCGGCCGGACGACGACGACGCGGAAGGTGCGGACGACCTCGAAGGTCGACGCGCTCCGCCTACTCGCCCAGATCCGCGGCCTGCTCGTCGAGCGGGTCCAGCACGAGGGGCCGCAGACCGTCCAGGTGGTGATCGGGGTCGCGCCGGCTCGCCCGCTCACCCCGGGTGTCACCCCAGAGGCGCGGCTCATCGGAGAGGGCAGCACGAAGGCCAGCAATCCCAAGGGGAAGGACGCGCCTGGCGTCGTTCCACCGGGGAACGATGGCCGGCGCGGGGGCGAGTCGTGAGCCGATCTCGCCAGGCACGAGGCGGCGAGCACGGGGGCAGCTCGGCCCGCACGGCAGCCGCAGGCCGGAAGGTGGCGCACGCGGGCGGCGGGCAGGGTGAAGGTGCGCGCCCGCCCTCCCTTGGGCCCGATGTCGGCCCGGGATCGACGACCCCCCGCCGGCAGGGCCACCCCCACCCCCCGGATTGCGGGGGGCGCCGCCCCCCTCCACATACCCCTCCCACAACTTCTCCCCCCGGGAAGTTTTCCGGGAATGACTCACCGTGTACCCGGTGCCTCGACTTCGGGGACTGCATGGCCGGCTACAAGCCGCGTCCCTGTTCCCCGGAAAATTTTTGGGAGCTTCCGGCAAATTTGCCAGAACCTCTCCCGCCGGTCCCCCACGAGCCCGACTGCGACCTGGACGACGACTGCTCGTGCGGCGCGAGCGCGGCGGAGAGGTTCGCGGCGTCGGGGTGGAAGCTCGGGACCGCGGACGAGTTCCTCGACCTCGCGTGCCGGTGCGACCGGCTGAACACGGACCTGGCCCAGGCGCGGGCGCTCCTCGAGAGAGCCGGGCTCGCGGTGCCGGCGCCCGGGAACGTGGCGCGGGCCTACGACCCCGACCTCTACCAGGATCTCTACGCCTTCCTGGGGTGGGCTGGCGTCTTCGCCATCAACCCTTCGTCTGAGTCGGTCGCCCAACTGGCTGGGCAGCGGTCTCCAAATCCGCCCGATGCAGGTTCGACTCCTGCCCGGCTCGCCACTTCGACGACGGTGCGGTCCAAGGCAGGAGCAAGGGCCCACCAACGAGAGCCGGCGAGAGTCGCCGCACCGTCGTCGTCCACCACGGCGTCGTCCGCGGCCCCCGTCGCTGCGGCCGTCGCATCCCCCGGGGGAAGCCGGCCTCCGGTCTCCGGTCCCGGCTCCGAGGCGCGCGACGGGCAGCGCGCCGGCTTCACGCAGCTCCTGGGCGTGCTCGACCCGAAGCGGAAGGCCGAGCTCGTCCAGCGGCGGCTGGTCCCGTCGGTGCGGAGGCCGAAGCCGTGACCGCGAAGAAGGCCAACGTCGAGCGGTCGAGGGCCGACACCGCGGAGGCGGCGCGGAAGGCCCAGCGTCGGCGCGCGCTCAGGCGCTGGCTCCCGTACCGCTGCCCGTTCTGCCTCCAGCTCATGGGGAAGGCCGAGGCCGACGAACACCGCTGCCTGGGAATGGAGGACCGATGACGGCGCTGCTTCTCGCCCTCTCGCTCGCGACGGCGCATCCGCCGTGCTGGGCCGACGGGCACAACCACCACCGGAGCCGGGCCGTCGTCCGGCAGTTCAAGCGGAGCCACCCGTGCCCCGGCGGGCCGGACGCTGGATCGCGGAGCCGCTGCCGCGGCTACCAGGTCGACCACGTCTGCCCGCTCGCGTGCTGCGGCCACGACGCGGTCTCCAACCTCCAGTGGCTCTCGGCCGCGGAGAACCAGGCGAAGGGCGCCGACTGCTCGGCGTGCGGGAGGAAGCGGTGAAGCAGTTCGTGAAGCTCGCGGTCGCGTCCACGCTGATCGTCGTCATCGTCGGGCCGCTCTACCTCGTGCAGCTCATCGCGGAGGGCGTCGTCCAGTTCGTCGAGCACGTCGGCGGGGGCCTCGCCGACGTCGCCGAGGAGCTGACCCGGTGAGCACGCGCCTGGTCACGATCCTCATCCTGGTCGCCGTGACGCTCGGCCTCATCGGCTGGGACGTCTACGCGGCGATCCAGCCCGTGAGCGGGTCGACGATCTCCGAGGTCTTCCTGGGCTTCGCGCGCCAGCACCCGGTCCTGCCCTTCGCGTTCGGCGTGCTGGGCGGGCACCTGTGCTGGCCCCAGACGGTGAAGGGGGACGGGTGAGCCAGGGGCGACGGACGCGCACCGAGCACGCGGGCGCGAAGAACGGCGGCGGGTTCTGGGGCACGCGCGCCGAGGCGAAAGGCGTGTCGAGGCGCCTGCGGCGCCAGCGTGCGCGCGTCGAGATCCGGCGCGAGCTGCGCGAGGAGGGGCGATGAGCCACGGCTGGATCGGCGTCGACCTCGACGGGACGCTCGCGAAGTACGAGGGCTGGCGCGGCGTCGACCACATCGGGGAGCCCGTGCCGCTCATGGCGGCGAGGGTCCGGCGCTGGATCGCGGGCGGCCTCGACGTCCGCATCTTCACGGCGCGCGCCGCGAAGACGCAGAAGCCCCGCGACCGCGCGATGGCGATCGCCGCGATCGAGGGCTGGTGCCTCAAGCACCTGGGCGCCGTCCTGCCGATCACGAGCGAGAAGGACTTCGCCATGGTCGAGCTCTGGGACGACCGCTGCGTCCAGATCATCCCCAACACCGGCAAGCGGGCCGACGGGCTGGACGAGCCGGCGTGAGCAAGGTCGAGGTCCGCTATGACGCGCCGCCGACGATGGCCGCCTTCCTGGCGAGCCAGGCGTTCGTGCGTTGCGCCATGGGGCCCGTCGGCTCCGGGAAGTCGTCCGCGTGCTGCATCGAGATCCTGCGGCGCGCCGCGGAGCAGGCGAAGGGGCCGGACGGGATCCGGCGCACCCGGTTCGCCATCATCCGCAACGCCTATCCCGAGCTCCGGGACACGACGCGGAAGACGTTCGAGCAGTGGATCCCCGAGAGCCTGGGGAAGTGGCACGAGGCGGAGTTCCTGTTCGAGCTCAAGTACGCCGACGTCCACAGCGAGATCCTGTTCCGCGCGCTCGACCGGCCGGACGACGTTCGCAAGCTGCTCTCCCTCGAGTTGACGGGCGCGTACATCAACGAGTCGAAGGAGGTCCCGCGGGCGGTCTTCGACATGCTCACGGGCCGCGTCGGGCGCTACCCGTCGAAGATCCAGGGCGGGCCGAGCTGGTTCGGGATCTGGATGGACACGAACCCGCCGGACTCCGACCACTGGATCTACCGGCTGTTCGAGGAGACGCGGCCCCCGGGCATGGAGCTGTTCCGCCAGCCGTCGGGCCTCTCCCCCGAGGCGGAGAACGTCGAGAACCTGCCGCAGGGCTACTACGAGCGCCTCTGCGCCGGGAAGACCGACGACTTCATCAACGTGTACGTGAAGGGCCAGTACGGGTTCGTGCGGGACGGGAAGCCGATCTACCCGGAGTGGAACGACATCGTCCACGTCCAGGAGTGCGAGGCCGTCCAGGGGTTCGGCCCGGTCCTGCTCGGCCAGGACTTCGGCCTCACGCCGGCCGCGGTGCTCGCGCAGCGCGACCCGGGCGACGGGCAGATCCAGGTGTTCGCGGAGCTGGTCTCCGAGGACATGGGCGCCGTCTCCTTCGCGCGCGAGCTGGCGACGAAGCTCAAGCGCGAGCACGGCCACCGCAAGACGCGCGGCTGGGGTGACCCGGCCGGCGAGCAGCGCGCGCAGACCGACGAGAAGAC
>DATGYO010000180.1:0-23972 GCA_035297905.1 Nocardioidaceae bacterium | reverse complement strand
GCGAGGTAGGCCGCGTAGGCCTCCTTCTGTGCTGCCAGCTCAGGGGTCTGGTCGACGTACACGTGGTCGAAGACGCTCAGCGGGCTGGGCTCCGGCAGGGCCTTGCAGCCCTCGCGGAGGTGGTGACCGAGCTGCTCGGCCTCCTCCTCGATCGAGTCGAAGAAGTCCTGGTCGACGATGCCGTTGCGGGTCAGGTAGACCTTCACGCGCGCGATCGGGTCCTTGAGCTTCCAGTTCTCGACGTCGGAGGAGAGGCGGTAGCGCGTCGGGTCGTCGGTCGTGGTGTGGGCGCCCATCCGGTAGGTGTACGCCTCGACGAAGGTCGGGCCGCTGCCCTCGTGGGCCCGCTCCAGCGCGGCCTTGGTGACCGCGTAGCAGGCGAGGACGTCGTTGCCGTCGACGCGGACGCCGGGGAAGCCGAAGCCGAGAGCGCGCTGGTAGAGCGGGATCCGGGTCTGCCGCTCGATCGGCTCCGAGATCGCCCACTGGTTGTTCTGGCAGAAGAACACGACCGGCGCGTTGTACGACGCGGCGAAGATGAACGACTCGTTGACGTCGCCCTGGCTGCTGGCGCCGTCACCGAAGTAGGCGACGACGGCGGAGTCGCGCTCCGGGTCACCCGTGCCGACCACGCCGTCGCGCTGCATGCCCATCGCGTAGCCGACCGCGTGGAGGGTCTGAGCGCCGATGACGATCGTGTAGAGCCCGAAGTTGTTGGCGTTCGGGTCCCAGCCGCCCTGGTCGACACCGCGGAACAGGCCGAGCAGGCGCAGCGGGTCGAGGTCGCGGCACCAGGCGACGCCGTGCTCGCGGTACGTCGGGAAGACGAAGTCCTGCGGCGCGAGGGCGCGGCCGGAGCCGATCTGCGCGGCTTCCTGGCCGAGCAGCTGCGCCCAGATGCCCAGCTCGCCGTGGCGCTGCAGCGCGGTGGCCTCCACGTCGATACGACGCGTGAGGACCATGTCGCGGTAGAAGCCCTTGATCGCCTCGTCGTCGAGGTCGAAGGAGAACTCGGGGTGCTCCACGCGCTCGCCCTCGGGGGTCAGCAGCTGCACCAGCTCGGGGCCGCCGTCTGCGTGGCCGGGCCCGAAGACCTCACCGAGGTCCGGACCGAATTCTGTACTGCTCTGTGTCACCTGCACTCCTTGGAGTCGACGGCGAACGGGGTCTCCGTCGCCGGCTGGAGTTCACGACCGTGCGCGACATGCGCGGGGTGTTGCGCAGCGGTCCTACGGTCGAACTTTGTCGTGTGTCGGGTCCTGCTCGAGTGGTCACTGTGACCGGCGACACACCGATCTCAGTGCACATAAAGTACCCACATTCCGCCGCCTCGCCTAATCGGCGAACCGACAGTCCGGGTTGGCAGGATCTCGCAGGAAGTTGTCCGAAACCCGCGCGACGCGCGGGCCGGCCGCCCCATACCCTTGTCAGGAGTAAAAGGACAGGACGGTCATGGCACAGACTCTCGATCGCAACACACCGCTGAAGGTCGCCCCCTCCGTCGGGCTGGTCGTCGCCGCCCTCGGAGTCGTGTACGTCGTGTGGGGGTCGACCTACCTCGGCATCCGGGTCGTCGTCGAGGAGGGTCCTCCGCTGACGTCGATGGGCCTGCGCTTCATGACAGCGGGACTCCTGCTCGCGGTGGTCCTGTCGATCAAGGGCGGGTGGCGGCGCGTGTTCGTCCGACCCCGGGAGATCGCCGGAGCCGCGCTGCTCGGGCTGATGCTGCCGATGCTCGGCAACGGCCTCGTCTCCGTGGGCGAGGACCTGGGGGCTCCCTCTGGCGCGACGGCGCTGCTGATCGCGGTCGCCCCGCTCGTGATCGTCGTGCTGCGCGCACTGACCGGTGACGCCCCATCGCGCACCTCGGTCTTCGGCGTGCTGCTCGGGTTCGCCGGGCTCGCCTACCTGGTGCTCGCCGGGCGCGGGAGCGGCGGCGACCTACCCCTGGTGCCCGCGCTGATCATCCTGTTCGCCGCGACGTGCTGGGGGTTCGGCTCCTTCATCCAGCCGCGACTCGTGCTTCCCCAGGACGTCTTCGTCACCACGGTGTGGGAGATGTTCTGCGGCGGGCTGATCATGGTCAGCGTCGGATTCCTCTCCGGTGAGCGGTTCACCGCAGGCGACTACAGCCCCAGGACCTGGCTGGCGCTCGGCTACCTCGTGGTGTTCGGCTCGATGCTGGCGTTCACCGCGTACGTGTGGCTCCTCGCCAACGCGCCGATCTCGCTGGTGGCCACCTACGCCTACGTGAACCCGGTGGTCGCGGTGTTCCTCGGCTGGTTGATCCTCGGCGAGTCGGTCTCGCTGCCGATCGTGATCGGTGGCGGGGTCGTCGTACTCGCTGTCGCCATCGTGATCACGGCCGAGCGACCGCGGCGCAAACCACTTCCGGAGACTCCGGCGCCCGAGACGGTCAGGGCAGTACGTTCGCCTCATGGCGAAGCGGAGCGAGTCGACGCCGGCTGACCGGCTCTCCTCGCTCGCCCCGAGCCTCTGGTTACTCCTGCACTACGACCGCAGCTGGCTTCGCGGAGACGTTCTCGCCGGCGTGACCGTCGCCGCCTACCTCGTGCCCCAGGTGATGGCCTACGCCGAGGTCGCCGGCCTGCCGGCGGTGGTCGGTCTGTGGGCAGTCGTGGGTCCGCTGCTCGTGTACGCCGTGCTCGGCGCCTCCCGGCAGCTGTCGATCGGCCCTGAGTCCACGACCGCGCTGCTCACCGCCGCTGCGATCGGCTCGCTGGGCGCCGGCGACCCGGAGCGCTACGCGTCCCTCGCGGCGGCCCTCGCCCTGGTCGTGGGCGTGATGTGCCTGCTCGGCTACGTGGGACGCCTGGGGTTCCTTGCGGACCTGCTGTCCCGGCCGGTGCTCATCGGCTACATGGCCGGCATCGCCGTGCTCATGATCGTCAGCCAGCTCGGCAAGCTCAGTGGGATGTCGGTGAGCGGCAACACCCCGCTGCAGCAGACCAGGTACGTCGTGACCCACCTCGACGAGGTGCGGGGCCCGACGCTCGCCCTGGCGACCGCCGTACTCGTGCTGCTTCTGCTGGGCCAGCGCTTCCTTCCCCGCTGGCCGAACCCACTGATCGTGATGCTGCTCGCCGCCGCGGCCGTCGCTGTGTTCGGCCTCGGCGAGCAGGGGATCGCCACGGTCGGGACGGTCCCTGCGGGAATACCCCTGCCCGGCCTGCCCGATGTGGATCCCGAGCTCGTGCTCGCGCTGATCGCGCCGGCGATCGGCGTGGCGATCGTGGGCTACACCGACAACGTGCTCACCGGCCGCGCCTTCGCCAGTCGGCACAACGAGCGCATCGACGCGAACCAGGAGTTCCTGGCCCTGGGCGCCGCGAACCTCGCCTCGGGCCTGTTCCACTCCTTCCCGGTGAGCAGCAGCGGTAGCCGCACGGTCATCGGTGACACGCTCGGCAGCCGCAGCCAGCTCTACTCCCTCGTCGCACTCGCCTCCGTGCTGCTGACGATGGCCTTCTTCCGCCCCGTGCTCGCGGCCTTCCCGCTGGCCGCACTCGGCGGGGTCGTCGTGTTCGCCGCGATCCGGCTCATCGACGTGGCAGAGCTGCGCCGGATCGCGCAGTTCCGTCGCAGCGAGCTCCTCGTAGCCCTCTCCACGACCGCCTCGGTGCTGCTGCTCGGTGTCCTCCCCGGGATCGGGATCGCGATCGGCCTGTCGATCCTCGACCTGCTGCGCCGGGTCGCGCGGCCCCACGACGGCATCCTCGGCTACGTCCCCGACGTGCCCGGCATGCACGACGTCGACGACTACCCCGAGGCGCAGCGCGTGCCGGGGCTTGTCGTCTACCGGTACGACTCGCCACTGTTCTTCGCCAACGCCAACGACTTCCAGAGGCGCGCCCTCGCCGCCGTCGAGGATTCGGAGACCCCGGTCGAGTGGTTCCTCCTCAACGTGGAGGCGAACACCGAGGTCGACCTGACCGGTCTCGACGCGCTCGAGGAGGTACGCCGGACGCTCACCGACCGCGGCATCATCTTCGCGATGGCCCGGGTGAAGCAGGACCTCCGCGACGACCTCGCCGCCGCCGGCATCGTGGACAAGGTCGGCGAGGACCGGATGTTCCTGACCCTCCCCACGGCGGTCGCCGCCTACGTCGAGGATTACCGAGCGCGGCACGGCGAGCCGCCGCCCGGTGTACACATCCCCCGACCACCGAGCTGAGACCACCGAACTGAGACCACCGAACTGAGACGGGCGAACCGACCCGGTGCCGACTCGCTAGCCTGAACGCCCATGACGGACAAGAGCATCTCCGCGTCGACGATCATCGACGCGCCCCCGGCCACGGTCTTCGCGATCCTCGCCGACCCGCGGCAGCACTCGCGCATCGACGGCTCCGGCTCGGTAGGAGCCGTCATCGAGGCGCCGGAACGGCTGTCCGCGAAGGGCGACAAGTTCACGGTGCACATGAAGCTGTTCGGCGTCCCCTACAAGATCGAGAACAAGGTCGTCGAGTTCGAGCCTGACCGTCGGATCGCGTGGCGGCACTTCGGCGCCCACCGCTGGCGCTACGAGATGGCCCCCACCGACGACGGCGGTACGACGGTCACCGAGACGTTCGACTACTCCCGCTACAACGCCGTGGGCGCCAGGCTCATCGAGCTCACGGGGTTCCCGGAGCGCAACCGACACGGCATCGAGCAGACGCTCGCCCGTCTGAAGCAGGCTGCGGAGACCGACGCCACCGCAACCCCCTGATCCGGGTATACCGAGCGACCCGGTCAGGTGGCTGGTCCCTGACCCGAAGGGACCATTTTCCGCAAGAGGCTCGACGGCTCCCTATGCAGGACGAGAGCGTGCAGGCTACGCGTCTGCCGCTATGCCACGTATTAGGGAGTCACATGTCCATCAGTCGTCGCCTCGCCGTTGCCGTCACCGCACTAGGCACCGTTGCCGCAGGCCTGGTCTCCGGCGCCACCGTCAACAGCGCCGGCGCGAGCGCCACCGCCGGCCAGACCGTCGACGTCGTCGTGAAGCGGGACCACACGATCCAGATGCCCGCCAACATCCAACCGGGCGTGACGACGTTCAAGATCACCTCGACCCGGCTGGCCGGCTTCCAGATCGCCCAGACCACCAAGGGCTACACCAAGAAGGCCGCCATGCGCGACGTGACCGCGGCGTTCACCAAGAACAACATGCGGGCGCTGAAGCGGTTCGAGTCGAAGGTGACCCTGCTGGGCGGCATGCCGAGCACGCCGAGGCAGGCCGCGACCATGTCGACCCGGTTGCGCGAGGGCACCTACTGGGCGCTGGACACCGCCCCGATGCGGCTCGACCCGTCCAAGATCCTCACCTTCAAGGTCGCCGGCGCCCCGGTCGGCGGGCAGCTCTCCGGGCACGTGATCCGGGCGGTCGGTGAGGTCGACTGGGGCAAGCTGAGCCGGCACATCCCGACCCAGGGACAGATCTGGTTCCAGAACCGCAGCAAGGACAACCACTTCCTCGAGATCGCCAAGCTCGCGAAGGGCAAGACGATGAAGGACTTCCGGCGTTGGATCGAGGACGCCAAGGCAGGCAAGCAGAGCCCGCCGCCGGTGAACCTCGCGCGCACCGTCGACACCGGCGTGATCAGCCCTGGCAAGAGCATGACCCTGGACTACCGCCTGCCCGCGGGTCGGTACGTGCTCCTCTGCTGGTGGTCCGACGCCGACATGGGCGGCACGCCGCACGCCTTCATGGGGATGTACCGCGGCCTCACGGTCGGCTGACCAGACCGGCGGGACATCGGCCTGACGCAAAGAGGGGAATCCTTCTCGACCGAGGGTTCCCCGAGGGGGAGCGTGCTGTCCATGCGCTCCTTCACCCGACACCTCGCCGTGACAGCAACCGCGCTCGGCACACTCTGCGCCGGCCTCGTCTCCGCCGCCCCCGCGGGGGCAGTGGCTGCGGGACAGACCGTGAACGTCCTGGTCAGGCGCGACCACTCGGTCGTGATGCCAGGGTCCATCCGTCCGGGCCTGACCAACTTCCGGATCACCTCGCGCCGGGCGGCCACCTTCCAGATCCTCGAGCCGGCGCCGGGGTACGCCCCGCGCGAGGCGATCAGGGACGCGAACGCCGCGTTCACGAAGAACAACATCAAGGCGCTGCGGCGGTTCGAGGCGAACACGACCCTCCTCGGCGGCCTCTCCACCCGTCGCAACAAACCCGGCACGCTGTCGGTGAAGCTCCCGACCGGCCGCTACTGGGCGCTCGACGTCTCTCCCCGAGTGCTCAAGGCAGCCAACGCGGTCGGTCTCCAGGTCACGGGAACCTCCGTCGGCGGGCGGAACTCGGGCAGGGTCATCAGGGCGGTCGACGACACCAAGTGGGGCAAGCTCACGCCGAGCATCCCGACCCGCGGCAGGATCTGGTTCCAGAACCGATCCACCGAGAACCACTTCCTGGTCGCCGCCATGCTCGCCAAGGGCAAGACCATGAAGGACTTCCGCGCCTGGATCCGGCAGGCCAAGCAAGGCAAGCAGACTCCGCCCCCGCTCGTCATGACGGGCGGTCTCGACACCGGCGTGATCAGCCCCGGCAAGAGCATGAGCTTCGACTACCGGCTGCCACGCGGCAACTACGTGCTCATGTGCTTCTGGCCGGATGCCGACATGGGCGGCACGCCCCACGTGCTGATGGGGATGTACCGAGGGCTACGGGTCGGCTGACCCTTCCCGGCCGAACCGCGCGGCAGAGGCGACGAGTCAGGCGAGGGACGCCAGCCACGCGTCGTGGAGATCGGCGAAGCGTCCGTCGCCGCCCTCGACCAGGTCGCGGGGCGAGCCGTCCTCGATGATCCGGCCGTGCTCGAGCACGAGCACCCGGTCGGCGATCTCCACCGTCGACAGCCGGTGCGCGATGATCACCGCGGTCCGTTCGGCGAGGATCGTCTGGAGGGCCCGCTGCACGAGCCGCTCCGACGGGACGTCGAGCGACGAGGTGGCCTCGTCGAGGATCAGCACGTCAGGGTCGGCCAGGAACGCCCGCGCGAACGCGACGAGCTGGCGCTGACCCGCGGAGAGCCGACCACCCTTGTTGGCCACGTCGGTGTCGTAGGCCTGCGGCAGCGCGGAGATGAACTCGTGCGCGCCGATCGCCTTCGCCGCGCCGACGACCTGCTCCATGCCGGCGTCGGGCCGGCCGAAGCGGATGTTGTCCGCGACCGTGCCCCCGAACATGTAGTTCTCCTGGGTCACCATGACGACCGACCGCCGCAGGGTCTGCTCGTCGAGGTCACGCAGGTCCACCCCGTCGAGGGTGACGCGCCCGCGCACGGGGTCGTAGAACCGTGAGAGCAGCTTGGCGATCGTGGTCTTCCCCGCGCCCGTCGTACCGACCAGGGCAATGGTCTGGCCGGCCGGGACGGTCAGGTCGAGGTCGGGCAGCACCGGGGTGCCGGCGACGTAATCGAACCCGACGTGCTCGAACCGCACCTCGCCGCGTACGTCGGTGAGCGGGACCGGCGCGACCGGCTCGGGGACGCCGGGCTCCTCCTCGAGGACGCCGGACAGCTTCTCGAGCGCCGCAGAGGCGGACTGGAAGGTGTTGTAGAACTGCGAGATCTCCTGCATCGGCTCGAAGAACTGCCGCAGGTAGAGCAGGAAGGCCGCGAGCACACCGACCGTGACCTCGCCGTTGAAGGCGAGGTAGGCACCATAGAGCAGGGTCACCGCGATCGTGATGTTGCCGATCAGCTTGATGCCCGGCATGAACCAGGCGACCAGGCGGAAGGCGCGGAGGTTCGCGACGCGGTACTGGTCGTTGACGTCGTCGAAGATCTCCTGGTTGCGCCCCTCGCGGCGGAACGCCTGGACCGCGCGCATGCCGCCCATCGACTCGACGAAGTGGACGATGACCAGCGCGACCTTCTCGCGGGTGACGCGGTAGGTCTTGGCCGACTCCTTGCGGAACCAGTTCGTGAGCAGCATCAGGAACGGGAAGCACACGAGCGCGACGAGACCGAGCTTCACGTCGAGGACCAGCAGCAGCACAGCGGTGCCACCCATGGTCAGTACGGCGGTCACCAGACCGTCGAAGCCGGACTCGAGCATCTCGTAGATCGCGTCCATGTCGGAGGTCTGGCGCGAGATCACGCGGCCGGAGGTGTACTCGTCGTGGAAGGCCGGGCTGAGCTTCTGGAAGTGCCGGAAGACGCGGCGCCGCACCTCGAAGAGCATGTCCTGGCCGATGCGGCCGGACAGCACCAGGAAGGTCCGGCGGGTGGCCGCCTGGACCACGATCGCGAAGAGGACGATGCCGACGACCGTGAAGAGGAAGCTCGTGTCCCCGCTCTCGCGGATCGGTGGGATGCCCTTGTCGATGCCCTCCTTGACGAGGTACGGGATCGCCAGCCGTGAGGCGTTCTCGGCGAGCACGATCCCGATCAGCAGGTAGATCCATCTGCGGTGCGGGTGCAGCAGCTCGCCGAGGAGCCTGCGCGAGCGGTTGCGGAGCATGCCGGAGACGTGCTCGCTGAGCTCGTCCTCGCTGCGGCCGTCAGCCGCGACGCCGCGCCAGCTCTGCTCGTGGTCCTCGTTCTCCGCGACGACGCGGGCCTCGTCCTCGAGAGGCTCGATCCCCGGCCCGGGGGTGGGGCTGCTCATGCGGGGTCCCCGCAGACGTGTGAGCGCAGCGAACAGGTCTGTGGGGTGTTCATGCCGACACCTCCTGCGTCTCGTTGGCGTCCGCGGCCAGCAGCTCGCGGTAGGCGGGGACGGTGGCCAGCAGGTCGCTGTGGTCACCGACGTGCGTGATCGTGCCGTCCTGGAGGAGGGCGACCTTGTCGGCCAGCAGCACGGTGGAGGCGCGGTGGGCGACGACGATGCCGGTGGCGTTCGCGAGCACCCGGCGCAGCGCGGCTTCGACCAGCTTCTCCGTGTGCACGTCGAGCGCGGAGAGCGTGTCGTCGAGCACCAGGACCTTCGGCCGGGCAAGCACGGCGCGAGCGAGCGCGAGGCGCTGGCGCTGGCCGCCGGAGAGCGACATGCCCTGCTCGCCGATGCGGGTGTCGAGGCCCCAGGGCAGGTCGAACACGAAGCCCGCCTGGGCGACCTCGATCGCGTCGCGGATCTCCTCCTCGGTGGCGTCCGAGCGCCCGAGCGTGAGGTTCTCGCGCGCGCTCATCGAGAACAGCGTCGGCTCCTCGAACGCGGTGGCCACGATCGAGCGGAGGCTGGGCAGCGTGAGGTCGCGTACGTCGACCCCGTCGATCGTCACGCGGCCACCCGTGACGTCGTACAGCCTGGGGACCAGGGCGGTCAGCGTCGTCTTGCCCGATCCGGTGGCGCCCACGATGGCGACCGTCTCGCCGGGGGCGACGTCGAGGTTCACGTCGCGAAGCACGAGCTCGGGCGCCCCGTGGGGGTCGTCCGCATCGGGGAAGGCGAAGTCGACGTGCTCGAAGCGCAGGTGGCCCTTGGGGGCCTCGAGGGTGCGGGGACCCGAGACGATCGCGGGCACGGTGTCGAAGATCTCGAGCACCCGGGCCGCGGCCGTCATCGCCTCCTGCGCCATCGCCAGGATCACGCCGAGCGCCGCGACCGGCCACACCAGCGACAGCAGCAGCAGGATGAACGCCACGAGGGTGCCGGAGCTCAGGTCGCCCCGGCCCACACCGAGCGCGCCGATGAGCAGGACGACCACCACGGCGATGTTCGGGATGACCTCGAGGAACGTCCAGAACTTCGCGGACAGGCGGACCTTGTCCATCGAGGTGTCGTAGAGCTGGCGAGCCGCCTCGTCGTACTGATCGGACACGTGCCTGGATCGGCCGAAGGACTTGATCACCCGGATGCCGACCGCGGCCTCCTCGACCCGGGTGGCGAGGTCGCCCTGCTCGTCCTGGACGCGGCGGGAGACGACGACGTACGACTTCTCGAACCGCATCGACAGGTAGATGATCGGGATCGCGGCGGCCGCGACGACGAGTCCGAGCGGCCAGTACATGTGCAGCAGCACACCCGTGACCACCGTGAGCTGGGTGACGTTGATGATCAGGAAGAGCAGGCCGAAGCCGGAGAACCGGCGGATGCTCGAGAGGTCGCTGGTCACGCGCGAGAGGAGCTGGCCGGACTGCCAGTAGCCGTGGAAGGCCATCGGCAGCTGTTGGAGCCGCTCGTAGAGGTCGTGGCGCACCTCGGTCTCGAGGCCGAGCACGGCGTTGGACTGCACCCAGCGGCGCCAGAAGATCAGCACCGCCTCGAGGATGCCGAGCGCGAGCGCCAGGAGGCCGAGGGGAAGCACCGGCCCCACCTCGTGGTGGGCGATCGGGCCGTCGATCATCGCCTTGGCCACCAGCGGGATCGCGAGGCTGACGCCGACGCCGGCGAGCGCGGTCAGCAGCATGATCACCAGGGAGGTGGCGTGCGGGCGGAGGTACCCCTTGAGGCGCCACAGGGAGTGGACCCCCGCCGGGGGGTGCTCGGTGGGCTTGGTGATCGTGCGGGCCGTGCTGGACGGGCTGGGTGCGGCGGACGACATCAGACGGCGGGGCCCCCTCGTGCTCTGCCCGCGCAGCAGCCAGCGACTCGTGATCACTCGGTCGCTGCGTCGGGGTTCGTGTAAGAAGCACACTATCCCCTGCCTCTGACAACCCCCAACCGAGTTTTCCCAGGGCGGACCGGATGTCCTAGGAGACGGCCCTCCTCCGGCGGAGGAGCAGCGCCGCACCCGTGGCGAGCATCAACCCACCCAGGGTCGACCAGATCCCCAAGCCGTTTGGCGCTCCGGTCTCCGGAAGGATCTCGACCGGCGGCCTCGGCTTGATCGCGTGCTCGGGCGGCAACGGGTTGAACGGCGGCCGCGCCTTGACCGGAGGTTCGCGCTCCTCGTCGACGGGCGCGATCACGCTCGCGCCGCAGACGTCCACGTCGGCCGAGGCGTCCTGACCGGTCTCGACGATGGTGGCCGTGTTGGTCACCGTCTCGCACTGCCCCGCCTTGCCCTCGAAGTCCAGGGCGTACGTGAACTCCGTGGTCTTCCCGGCCTCGTCCCAGGTCACCTGACCGAGCTCGCTCGGGTCGAGCAGGTCGTCGGTCACCGTGACGGTCTCGTTCGTGGCCTGGTCGAGCTCGAAGGGCGCCTGACTGGTCGCCTCGACGTGTCCGTCGGCCCAGTCGACCCGGACGGTGTCGCTGCCGTCGTACGCCGGCTTCCCCGTGAAGTCGCAGGTGTAGCCGAACGTCCGGGTCTCGCCTGCCAAGACCTGGAAGTCCTGGGTCTCGTCGAAGTCGCAGGTCGCGCCCTCACCGAGGTCCGGGACGTCGCTCAGCTCGACCGTCACGTCCTTGTAGTCGTTCGGGTTGGACACGGTCACCGAGCCGGTCATCGCCCAGCCCGAGTCGACGAACTCCTGCGGCGTCACGCCGACGGTGTAGCTCACCGTCCCGGTCTCGCCCGCGGCCGTGTCGACTCTGGTGCGGTCGGCCACCTTCGTGATCGCCCAGCCGTAGGCCCGGTCGTACGACGCGTCGGCCGTCTTGGTGACGACGAGAGCGCCCTGGTCACACAGCGTCACGGTCTCGGAGTCCGACTGCTGGGTCTCGCGGATGGTTGCCGTGTTGGTGTAGTCGACGCAGCGGTTCTCCGTGCCTTGGTGGACCAGGGAGTAGGTGAACGGCGTCGGGTCGCCCTGGTCGTTCCACGTCGCCGTACCGAGCACCGACGGGTCGGTCAGGCTGTCGGTGACCGTGACCGTCCGGTTCGTCTCGCGGTCGAGCCGGAAGCTCACGGCCTGCTTCTCGGTCGAGGAGGTGTACGACCGGGTGTCCGGCCCGGTCCACGTCGCCGTGGCGGTGTCGGTCCCGTCGTACGACGGCGCGCTCGTGAAGGAGCAGGTGTACCTCAGCGTCCTGCTCTCCTCGGGCGCGAGAGTCACGTTGTCTCCGTCGACCACGGTGCAGGTCGCTCCGCCGCCCACCGACGGCACATCGGTCACCGTCGCGGTGATCGCGCCATCTGCGTAGGTGTTCGGGTTCGTGACCGTGATGGTGCCGCCCATCGCGTACCCGGAGTCGGTAGAGCCGTTCGGCGTCGCCTTGACCGTGTAGCTGAACCTGGCGTCACCGGCGTCGGTGACCTCGACCCGACGGTTGTCGACCGACTTGTCGACCAACCAGTGGTAGCTGCGGTCGAACGACGCCTCGACGGTCTTCGTGACGGCCGGAGCGGCCTCGACACAGAGGGTCGCCGTCGCGGAGGCCCTCGGTTTCGCCACGCCTGGCTGCGCGAGGTCGACGTAGGCCGTGTTGGTGTAGTCGGTGCACTGCCCGGCCACGCCTTCCTCACTCAGGGTGTAGGCCGGGAAGGCCGTCGGGACGGGCTCGTTCGTCTGGTCGTCCCAGGCCCAGGTCGCCTCGCCGAGCGCGACGGGCGTCTGCAGGTGGACCTTGTCGTCGTACACCGTCACAGTCCGGTCGACCGACTGGTCCTCGTCGAAGACCACCGCCTTGGTGAACGAGTCGGACTGCCCGTCGCCCCAGTGCACGGTGACGTGGTTCTCGCCGGAGTACGCCGGCGCCGAGGTGAAGCCGCACGCGTAGGTGGCGGAGGCCTTGCCCGGCGTCACCGCGTCACCCGACTTGGTCGCCTGCGGCACCACCAGGTGGTCGAGGCCACCCGGGTAGGTCACCTCGCAGGTCACGTCGTCCGACGGGTCGGCGGTGCCGTTGTCGTAGACGTCGTCGAGCGTCGCCTCGACAGGCTCGAACACGTTCGGGCTCGACACCGTGATCGTCCCGGACATCTCCCAGCCGGAGTCCCGGTACCCCTTGGGGAGCGCGGACACCTGGTATCGGAAGTCCTGCTTCGCGCCGGCCGGGATCTCGGCCGTCCGCGGGCTCACCGACTTCTCGATGTCCCACAGGTAGGTCCGGTCGTACGACGCCGTGGCGTCCTTGACGACGGAGAGCGCCCCCTGCTCACAGACGGTGACGGTCTCCTGGGCGGACGGGTTGCGCAGCTGGGTCACCTTCACCCACGCGGTGTTGGTGTGGTCGACGCACTGGCCGGGCGCCGCACCCAGGTCGAGGGCGTTGGTGAACGTGCGGTTCTCCAACGGCGCGTCCCAGACCGCCCTGCCGAGCAGCTTCGGCGTGCCCTGCGGGTTCGTCAGGTCGTCGTAGACCTCGACCTCGTAGTCGGTCCTGCCGACCTGCTCGAAGGTCACCTGCGCGTTCGCCTGTGCCGTGCGGCCGTCCCACGTCGCCGTCACCGTGTTGATGCCGGTGAGCGCGGGCTTCGTCGGGAAGGAACAGGAGTAGCCGACCTCGGCCGTGCCTGCGCTGGGCACCACGACGGTCGTGGAGTCCGGTGTGCACACCCCACCGCCGGTGTACTCGTCCGTCAGGTCCACGGTGGCGTCCTCGAACGTGTTCGGGTTCGTCAGCGTGATCTTCCCGGACATGTTCAGGTTGGAGTCGGTCGAACCGTTCGGCTTCGCCACCACGGTGTAGTCGAACCGCGCCTTCGCCCCGGAGCCCACCTCGGCGTACGAGCGGTCCGCGTCCTTGGAGATGTCCCAGAAGTACGTCGTGTCGTAGGTCGCGTTCACGGTCTCCGCCACGGTGATCCCCGCCTTCTCGCAGACGGTCACCGTCCTCTGCGCGAACGGGTCGAGGGCCGGGAGGACGGCAGCGCCGAGCAGGCTGATGTCGTTGGCCGTCAGGTCCACCCACGCGGTGTTCGTGTAGTCGACGCACTGACCGGGCGCCGCACCCAGGTCGAGGTGGTTCTCGAACGTCCGGTTCGCCGGCGCGGCGTCCCAGACCGCCTGGCCCAGCAGCTTCGGCGTGGCCGAGGGGTTGGTGAGGTCGTCGTAGACGTTCACCGTGTAGTCGGTCTGGCCGTCCTGCCTGAAGGCCACCTGCGCGGTGTCCTGCACTTGGTGGCCGCCCCATGACGCGGTGACCGTGCTCGTCCCGGTGTACGCCGGCCGGGTCGCGAAGTCGCACGAGTAGCCGACGAGGGTCTTGCTCGCCTTGGGCACCACGACGGTCGTGGAGTCGGGCGTGCAGGTCCCGCCACCGGTGTACGTGTCGGCCAGCGTGACCGTCACGTCCTTGTAGGTGTTCGGGTTGGTGAGGGTGATCGTGCCCCTCATGTCCCAGCCCGCGTCGACGGCCTCGGTCGGTACGGCGACCACGGTGTAGTCGAAGCCTGCCTTGGCACCCGGCTCGACCTCGGCGCGGGTCTTGTCGACGTCCTTGGTGATGTTCCAGAAGTACGTCGTGTCATAGGTCGCGGTCACGTCCTTCGCGACGGTGATGTCCGCCTCGGCGCAGACCGAGACCTTCGCCGAAGCCTTCTTCGCCGGGAGCTCCTCGATCCAGGCGTTGTTGGTGTAGTCGACGCACTGGCCCTTCTTGCCGGCGAGCGCCGGACCCGTGTAGGTGAAGTCCGTCGACACGCCCTCGCCCGCCCAGGTCGCCGTGCCGAGCGTCACGGGGTTTGCCGGGTCGGTCTTGTCGTCGACGACGGTGACGGTCTTGTCGACGTCCGCCTGCTCCCACCGGTCGGCGATGACGTCAGCCGTGCCGGTGGCTGACGTGTGCGGCGAGACGTGCTGGGTGACGTCCCAGGTCACGGTCGCGGTGTTCGTCCCGTCGTACCTCGGCCGGCTGGTGAACGTGCAGCGGTAGTCGAAGGACCGGTCGCTGGTCGCGGCGACGACCAGGTCGGTGCCCTTGGTCACGGCACACGACGCCCCGCCGCCGATGTCGACCTGGTCGGTGATGTCGGACAGGGTCACCGGCCATGCGTTCGGGTTGGTGACCCTGATCGCGCCGGACATCGCCCAGGTCGAGTCGGTCGCCTTGCCACCGGTCGCGGTCACCTTGTAGTCGAACGTCGCGGTGCCGTCGGTGCCGGCCTCCTTGGTGGAAGGGCCGACGACGACCTTGCTGAGCAGCCAGTCATACGTGCGGTAGTAGCTGTGCACGACGGTCTTCGAGACGGTGAGGTCCTTGCCCTCGCAGACCTCGACGCGGGCACCGTCGGACCGGCTGTCGTTGTCCGGCTCGGTGATGGTCACGGTGTTCGGGTAGGTCTTGCAGATGCCGGGCTCGCCGGGCCAGGTGAGCTGGTAGGAGAAGGTCTTCGCGCCGTCCTGGGCACGGACGACGTTGCCGCCGTCGTAGCCCCCGAGGTCGAAGTCGCTGTCGGTCACCGTGACGGACGCGTCCGTGGTCGAGGGAGTCACACCGGCGAAGCTGAACTCCTTCGTCGCCGTGGCCACGCCGCTGGTGCCGTAGTTGGCGTCCGTCGACCAGGTCAGGCTCGCAGTGCTGGTGCCGGCGGTGGTCGAACCGGTGCCCGCTCCGAGCGTGCACCTGTAGGTGAAGCTCTTCCCACCCCCCGGGATCGTGACCGGTCCGGTCATAGGCGTTCCGCTGTCGGAGACGGTGCAGGTCGCGCCGGGGACGGTCTGGTTCACGGTGACTCCGGTGATCGCCACGTTGTTGGGGTTCGTGACGTCGATCTGACCGGACACCGCGAAGTCGGAGTCCTTGGGTGCGGAGGGCGTGACCAGCACGGTGTAGTCCACGGCCGCGCTCTGGCCCTCGGCGATCCTCCTGGTGGCGGGGCCCACCAGGGACTTGTCGACGGTCCAGTCGTAGTCACGGGAGTACGACGGGGTCGCGGTGTTCGTGACCCTGAGGTCCTGGTAGGCGATCTTGCTGTTCGAGAACGTGCAGGTCACCAGCTCGTCGTCCACGATCGAGACCGACCGCGAGGTGGCCGTCGAGGCGGAGGTCGTCTTGCTGCAGGTCACCCCGGCCAGGTTCCAGCCTGCGGGGATGTCGAGCTCCTCGACCTTGTAGGTCCCGGGAGCGACACGGTAGGTCAGCCGGTCCGGCAGGGTGGCGTCGCTGTCGTCGTCGAGCGAGAACGTCGAGGCGTCGCCGCCGGGCGTGATGCCGAAGTGGAAGTCCGTGCCGTCCGCGGGAGTGGCGTCCTTGACGATGGTGAGCTCGCCGGCGTCGATCGCGCTCGCCATGATCTGGTTGGCGTTCGCGCCGCTCGCCGCGCAGTTCAGGCTGACCAGGCCACCGTGGTACGGCGAGCCGTTGATGCTTCCCGCGCCGGTGCCGGCACCGTGGTCGAGCTCGGAGGCGATGTGCGCGCCGTAGTAGAGGGTCGCGGTCGTCACGCCGACCGGGACGTCGAAGGTGACGTAGACCTTGGCCGTAGGACCGTCCGCCTTCTCGACGTACCAGCGCGTGATCTGGGCGCCGCCTTCCATGCGCTGACCCGTGAGGTAGTCGTAGGCCCACTTCTTGACGCCCTGGTCCATGACGTAGACGTCGTAGTCGAACGCGAGCTCGTTCTCCCCGGGCTGGAGCTGGATCATCTGCACCCGCTGGGGCACGACGTCGCCCTCGACGAGGTCGGCCTTGGCCCCGTTCATGTTGCCGTTGGCCCAGTCACCGGACCCGTCCGGCTCGGTGTTCTGCATGAACGAGTCGATCTTGCCGGTCCCCTTGTTGGTGTCGCACACGCCGGGCTCGCCGGCGTACGCGGTGGCGCCGAGCATGGGAACGGCGAGGAGGGCGAGCGCGATCGCCATCAGGACGCGTAGATAGGCCCACCTGGGCCTTGCCGCGTCACGCGGCCCCCGACCTGCAAGACGAAGGTTGTGCTGGCTGGCCATGATCCCCCCACGGATCCGGTCTGGTCAGCCACCCGTGCGGCGAGCTCGCAGGTGGTACGCAGATCAGGGCCGCGTCCGCGAACGAGCCGCGACGCCGCCGAGATGTTCGTTTCCCCCCACCAAGGCCCCCCAAGGTGGCATACCAAACGAAGATTGGATGCTCCGTCGCGACCTGGCCGAAAGTCCCCACCCTGGTCAGGCCGCAAAACCATCCTCACGCGGCAAATCGTCGATGCCAAGTGAATACGGATGATTTGACCGCTCATCCGTCAAAAGGGTCCCTACAGCCCAGATGGGTGGCTTCCAGGATGATCCGTCAGGAAGCGCAGCAATGGCCCGGACGGGTCATTCCGAAGCGATCGCCTTCGCTGCTACCGAGAGGAAGACGTCGTTCCCGTCCGGCTCTCCGATGGTCACCCGGACGCCCTCGGCGGCGAACGGCCGGACCATGATCCCTGCGTCCTCGGCGGCCGCCGCGAACTCAGCAGTCCGGTCTCCGAGGGCGAGCCACACGAAGTTCCCCTGGGCGTCCGGGATGTCCCACCCCTGCAGACGCAGCTCCGCGACCACCCGTTCGCGCTCCGCGACGATCCGGTCGACCCGCTCGAGAAGCTCCGGCTCCGCTGCGAGCGATGCGACCGCGGCGGCCTGCGCGACCGACGAGACCCCGAAGGGCAGAGCACAGGCGCGTACGGCGGACGCGATCTCCGGAGGTGCGATGACGTACCCGACCCGGAACCCGGCCAGCCCGTAGGCCTTCGCAAAGGTCCGCATCACCACGACGTTCGACCGGTCGCGGTAGAGCCGGAGGCCGTCGACCGGGTCCTCGCTTCGCACGAACTCGCGATAGGCCTCGTCGACGACGACCACCACGTGCGGCGGCACCTTGTCGATGAAGGCCTCGAGCTCTGCGTGCGAGACCGCGGGGCCGGTCGGGTTGTTCGGCGTGCACACGACGACGACCTTCGTCCGGTCGCTGATCGCCTCGAGCATCGCGTGGAGGTCGTGGCGTGCACCCGGACCCAGCGGGACCTTGACCGAGGTGGCGCCGGTGACCGCCACCGCGATCGGGTATGCCTCGAACGACCGCCAGGCGTAGACGACCTCGTCGCCGCTCTCGCAGAACGCCTGCAGCAGGTGGTAGAGCACCGCGACGGAGCCGGTGCCCGCAGCAAGGTGCTCGGTCGGCACATCGAGCCTGTCGCTCAGCGCCGCATACAGAGCCGTGCAGCCCATGTCGGGGTAGCGGTTCATCGCCTCGACGGCACCCGTCACGGCCTCGACCACGCCGGGCAACGGCGGGTGCGGGTTCTCGTTCGAGGAGAGCTTGTACGTCGGGACGCCCTCACGCGTCTTCGGCGGCTTCCCGGGGACGTAGGCCGGGATGTCGGCGATCGCCTGACGGATCTGCGGAGTGGGCTGCGTCATGGCGCTCAGCCTAGTCGCGTTCCACCCACGGCACGACAGGGGCATGCCGCCTCTTCGCCCCTTACACTCGTCCGGTGCTGCCTCGTAACCCCACCCTCGGCCTTGCTCTGGTCGTGCTCGGGGCGCTCCTGTTCATCGTCAACGCCGGGGTCTCACGTGTCGCCCTGCGCGCCGGCGCCGACTCGGTCACCCTCACCACGATCCGCGTGACCGGCACGTTCGTCGTCCTGCTTCTCGTCGCTGCCGCTTTCCACCGCCCAGCACTGACGCCACCGCCCGGGCGGCTCCGCCTGCTGGTCGTCGCCCACGGCCTCATCGGGGTCGCGGCGTTGCAGTGGGCCTACTTCGTGGCGATCGACCGGCTGCCCGTAGGGATGGCCCTGCTCCTGGAGTTCCAGGCGCCGATCCTCGTCGCGGTCTGGGCGCGGGTCGTGCAGAAGGAGCCGGTCCGGCCGCGGGCGTGGGTGGGCCTCGCGCTCGCGATGGCGGGCCTGGCAGCAGCCACCGGCATCTGGAAGGGCGCCGTGTTCGACCCGGTCGGGATCGCGGCCGGCCTCGGTGCTGCGGTCTGCTTCGCGGCGTACTTCCTCATCGGCGAGCACGGCGTCGGCGCCCTGGATCCGCTCAGGGTGATCGTGTGGTCGTTCCTCGTCGCCTCGATCGCGCTGAACCTGGTGGCACCGATCACCGGGTTCGACACCGACCTGCTGACCGAGCAGGTCTCGCTCCTGGGCTCGCTCGAGGAGTACGACGCACCGGTGTGGCTCCTGCTGGTCTGGATCGTCGTCCTCGGGACCGTGGTGCCCTTCGCCTTCGAGCTGTCCGCCCTCCGGCACCTCACCGCGACAACCGTCACGATGGTCGCGATGCTGGAGCCGATCGGGGTCAGCGTGCTTGGTTGGGTGTGGTTCGGCGAGCGTCTCGACACGGTCGCGCTCATAGGCGGGGCCGCCGTGATCGCGGGCATCGTGCTCGCCCAGACCGCCCGTCGCGCAGCCGTGACGGGGGAGCCTCCCCTGGTGACCTGACCCCGGTCTAGACCACAGGGTTCGGGAGGGTCCCGACTCGATGGACGAAAAAGGGACGAAAAGGACGACCCCAGTAGTCCGGACGGGTCACGAACCTAGGGTGCCGAAACGTCATTCACGACGACATCCGCGTAGTTCAGCCATTTTGTCTACGCATCCGGTGGTGAAAAGTCCCAGGATAGATGCAGGCGGACCGGATCAGGGGGGTCTGGGACCGGACCGCCGACCCAGGCGGTTTCGAGCCGGCAACCTGTTGGGGGTCATCGAACTTAGGGGCCGCCTGGGACAAATGGTGGGGGGACCACCGTGCCGGCCCCGGCGGAGCAGCAGCTCCGTTGGGGCCGGACACGCCCGCACTCGATTTTGGCCGGCACCCGTGAGCCACAGCGCTTCCTCCCAACGGGAGCCAGCCAGACAGCAGGCGGCCCGCGTCGACCGATCCGACGCGGGCCGCCCTGCTTGACTCTCGTACCGCTACGGGATGACGACGGCCCCGCCGCGAACCTCGGGCAGGTCGCGCCCGACCACGACGTCGATCGGGTTGGTCATGCAGCGGATCGATCCGCCACCCTTGTGGAACTCGCTGACGTCCACGAGCACGATCTCGAAGCCCCACTCCTCGAGCTGGGCGCGGACCCGGTCCGGGCAGGTCGGCATGAGGACCGTCCGGCCGATCACGATCGAGTTGGCACAGAACGTCAGCGCCTCCTCCTCGGTGAGGACCAGCGGTTCCGGCACCATCGCGAGCGCGGCCGCGGCCGACTCCTCGTCGAAGGCGGCGGGGCACACCATCGCCCGGGTCTCGTCGAGGGGGCAGAAGGCCAGGTCGAGGTGGTACATCCCCGGGTGCGTGATGCGCAGGCCACGGACCCTGATGTCGAGACCCACGGCCAGGTGCTTGAGGCCGAGGTGCTCGGTGCGGGGGCCGTAGCCCACGACGAGGGCGTCGCGCCAGGCGAAGGCGTCCCCGGCCTCGAAGTGCGCGCCGACGCCGTCGCGTCCGACGTACGACGTGGCGAAGCCCGCCTCCTCGAACCAGGGGCCCGCGGTCAGGGTCTCCATGCGGCGCTCGGCGTACCGCATGTGCGAGAGCATGACGCGGTTCCGCGCGGGGGTGTTGACCACGAGGCCGAGGTTCATCGCGTAGACCATGTCGGGAGCGTCCGGCCGCTGCTCGAGCACCTCGACCTCGCCGCCTGCTGCGCGGATGGCGTCGACGAGGTCGAGCCACTGCTCACGCGTGCGCACGTGGTCGGGCTGGTCGTGGACGTCCATGTACGGGTTGATCGCGTAGTCCACGCGGAAGTGGTTGGGCTCCACCATCAGGTAGCGGTGGCCCCACTGCAGCTGCTGTCCCATCTCTTCGCCTCCCTTGCTGAGTCGTCTCGGTCTGCCTGATTGTCCGACAATCAGGCAAGGGTCAAGTGTGCGTCCCTGGTTCTGCTCAGTCAACTTTTGTCGGACAATGTGTCCATGACCGACCACCCGGCCAGCCCCTTCGCCACGCTCAGCCTCGAGCACTCCTCCACGGTCGACCGGGTGGCCGAAGAGCTGCGCCGGGCGCTGTTCGACGGCGAGGTCGGTCCGGGCACGCCACTGCGTGAGATCGCCCTCGCCGACGCGATGGGGGTCTCCCGCTCCACGATCCGGGAGGCGCTCGGCGTGCTGGTCGCCGAGGGACTCGCGACCCGGGAGCCGAACCGCGGCGTCTACGTCACCGCGCTCGACCCCGAGGCGGTGCACGACGTCGGCCGGGCCCGCGCCGTGCTGGAGGTGGCGGGAGTACGACGGTGGGAGGCGGCCAGCGAGGAGGCCCGCGATGCCGTGCGCCAAGCGCTCGTCGACTTCCACACCGCCGCCTCGTCGCAGAGGACGCCGAGCGAGCTCACGGCAGCGCACCTCGCCATCCACCGCGCCCTGGCGGGGCTGACCGAGTCACCGCGGCTGCTCGCCCTCGCCGACTCGCTCTACTCGGAGATCCGGCTGGCGCTGGCGAAGGTGGACCGGATCCGGCGCAACGCGAACGAACAGGTGGCGTCGCACCGGACTCTGCTCACCCTGCTCGAGCGCGGCGACACCGACGCCGCCGCCCGGGAGCTCGAGCATCACCTGGAGCACGCCGAGACGTCGATGCTGGACGCGCTGCACCTGCCGGGCGACACGGGACACTGACCCCAGCGCCGGCCGGCCACCGCGCGGCTCGCGTCACAGGGGGCTCACGCCACAACGGGGAACATCTCCGGCATGACGCGCCGGGGATCTTCCCCACAACAAAACCCCACCCGTTTGGCGAGCGCCGCCCCGCCCCAGCGCCCTGCCCGAGCGCCCGGCCGGTCTGGCAGTATCGGGCGGGTGAGATTCCTGCTGTGGATGTTCGTCAACGCGGTCGCCCTCGCGGTCGCGGCCTGGCTCATCGAGGGCATCCGGGTCACCGGGGCGACCACCGAGGACCAGGTCATCACCCTGGTCGTGGTCGCGCTGATCTTCGGCGTGATCAACGCGTTCCTGGCGCCCATCATCAAGCTGCTCTCGCTGCCGTTCATCATCTTGACGCTCGGCCTCTTCCTGATCGTGATCAACGCACTGATGCTCATGCTCACCAGCTGGATCTCCGAGCAGATCGGCTTTGGGTTCGTGGTGGACGGCTTCTGGACCGCCGTCCTCGGCGCCATCGTGATCACGATCGCCACCTGGGTCCTCGAGGTTCTGCTCCCGGACGGGAGGTGAGGCGCCCGTGACGATCAGCACCGAGCGCGTGCTGCCTCCGAAGCGACATCACGACGGATCGCCGTACCGGATCGCCGTCGTGTGCCTGGGCAACATCTGCCGCTCGCCGATCGGTGAGGTCGTGCTGACCGAGAAGATCGCGCACGCCGGCCTCGACGACCGGGTCGAGGTGGTCAGCGCCGGCACCGGCCACTGGCACGTCGGCGAGCCGATGGACCGCCGGGCGGCGACACTGCTCGCGGCCCACGGGTACGACGGGTCCGCGCACCGGGCCGCGCAGTTCGAGCCGCATTGGCACGACGACTACGACCTGGTGCTCGCCATGGACGAGAACAACCACGCCGACCTGCTCGAGCTGGCCCAGGGCAAGGGGGCGAGCCGGCTCCGGATGTTCCGCGACTTCGACCCACGCGCGAGCCGGGGCGACCGTGACGTGCCGGACCCTTACTACGGCGGCGACGACGGGTTCGCCCACGTCCTTGCCACGGTCGAGCGCACCGCCGACGCGATCGTGGCCGCACTCGAGCAGGAGCTGGGCGGCGACTGAGGTGGCGCGGATGGGGACCATCGCGAACCGGGCGGAGACGCTGCTCGGCAAGGCGGTGGTCGCCACGACGCCCGTCGCCGGCGGCGACATCTGCACCTCCACGAGGCTGCGGCTCTCCGACGGGACCTCGGCCCTGATCAAGACCCGGCCGAACGCACCGGCCGACTTCTTCAGGTCCGAGGCGCGCGGCCTGCAGTGGCTCGGCTCGACGTCCGGCGTCGACGTCCCCGAGGTGCTCGCCGCGGAGCACGACTGCCTGATCCTGTCCTGGGTCGAGCCCGGGCGCCCCAGCGCCGACATCGCCGAGGACTTCGGCCGGCGGCTCGCCGTCACCCACCAGACCGGGGCACCGGCGTTCGGCGGCGAGGCCGACGGCTACATCGGCACCCTGCCGCTACCGAACCGGAGCGCCCCCACGTGGCCGGAGTTCTTCGCGACCCGGCGGGTCCTCCCCTACCTCAAGCTCGCCCGTGACCGCGGCGCGATCTCCGCCTCCGACGCGTTCGACATCGAGGCCGTCGTGGGCCGGATTGCCGAGCTCGCCGGACCGGACGAGCCCCCCGGGCGCCTCCACGGCGACCTGTGGTCGGGCAACGTGCTGTGGGGGCAGGACGGCCGGGCCTGGCTGGTCGACCCCGCGGCGTACGGCGGCCACCGAGAGACCGACCTCGCGATGCTCGCACTGTTCGGGCTACCGCAGCTGCAGCGCGTGCTCGACGCCTACCAGGAGACCGCGCCGCTGGCCGAGGGCTGGCAGGAGCGGGTGGCGCTGCATCAGCTCTTCCCGCTCCTGGTGCACGCCGCCCTGTTCGGAGGCGGGTACGGCTCGCGTGCCGCCGAGTCCGCCCGCTCCCTGCTCTGACGCCGCACCGCCGCACCGCCGCACCGCCGCGCCGTCGTCCGAGCGACCTTCAGCGAGGTCTTAGGTCGAGGTGGCAGGCTGTGAACGTGGCAAGCACCGACTCCGACGCGACTCGCCAGCGGATCCTCGTCGTGGACGACGACCAGTCCGTCCGCGACTCGCTGCGCCGTTCCCTGGAGTTCAACGGCTACGCCGTCACGCTCGCCCACGACGGCGCCGAGGCCCTCGCCTCGATCGGACAGGCCTCGCCCGACGCGCTGGTGATCGACGTGATGATGCCGCGCCTCGACGGCCTGGAGACCACCCGCGCCCTGCGCGCGGCGGGAAACGACCTCCCGATCCTCGTGCTGACCGCACGCGACTCGGTCGGCGACCGCGTCGAGGGTCTGGACGCCGGCGCCGACGACTACCTGACCAAGCCGTTCGCGCTCGAGGAGCTGCTCGCAAGGCTCCGGGCGCTGATGCGCCGGGTCCAGCCCAGCGCAGCCGGCGCGGACGACGACACCGAGGCGGAGACCCTGACCTTCGCCGACCTCAGCCTGAACCCCGCCACGCGGGAGGTACGCCGGGCAGGGCGGTCGATCGACCTGACCCGCACGGAGTTCAGCCTGCTCGAGATGTTCCTGCGGCGGCCCCGCCGGGTCCTGGACCGGTCGTTCATCCTCGAGGAGGTCTGGGGCTACGACTTCCCGACCACGGCCAACTCGCTCGAG
>DATGYO010000179.1:0-27887 GCA_035297905.1 Nocardioidaceae bacterium | reverse complement strand
TTCGGTGGTCTCCACTGGATGAAGTCCTCCCCGACCTCGGGGGTCATGACCATGCTTCCGGCGCTCAGCCCCACCCACACCGTTTCGCTCAGCGTCGGAAGCAGGTCCGCGAGTCCGGACTGCCGCATCCAGTGGCACAGGTAGAGGACGTCGCCGCCTGCTACGAGCAGGACGTCCGTCTCCCGGACTAGCGGGACCCAGCGCTCTGCGTCGATGCTGGGCAGCGCGGTGAGCTCGAGCACTCCCATCGACTTCCAGCCCAGGTCGACCATGGGATTCTCGGAGTTCCCGCTGATGAAGCGCCAAGCCTTTTCGCCGGGGCCGACCCATGGGTGCCCGTACTGCGCGGTGGGGATGCACAGGGCGTTGGAGTCGGCGATCGGCTTGCCCAGCAGATCGACCAGCGCCTCGCGGATGCTGGTGTTGGTGACGCCCCCGGACGTGAGAAGAAGCTGCAAGATTCCTCCTGATTCGATCTCGATGGGTTCGGTTGGCATACGGACCTGGCGCCACCGCGAGACTCATCGCTTGCTGAACGAGGCAAACGTATCTGCAAGCAGGCCCCTCGCTGCGGACGTCAGCATCGAGCGCACGTAGACGCACACCGCATGCGCCCTACGAACCGCCCGACTTCCGGCAGTTGCGGGCTTCCCTCATCGCGGCAGTTCCGGACGTTTGCCTGGGCGGCGGAGGGCCATGCTCTAATCCCCCCATGCACGAGGTCGTTGTCGCGGCGCTGGTTCGCGAAGGTCGAGTTCTACTCGGCCACCGGAGTCCGAACCGCCGCGCGTACCCGGGTGTGTGGGATCTGCCCGGTGGACACATCGAGACCGGCGAGACAGAGCTGGCGGCGCTCACGAAGGAGATACACGAGGAACTGGGCGTGCAGATAGCAACAGGCTCGGCGATCCATCTGTGTCGCCTGGACGCAAGAAGCGGAGGGGAATCCGTACGCCTCAGCGCGTGGCTTGTCGGCAAGTGGCAGGGAACGCCGACGAACGTCGCTCCCGATGAACATGACGAGATCCGTTGGTTCCGGCCTGAGGAGTTGCCTCCGCTCGCCCACGAACTCTTAGGCACGGCGCTGGTGGAGGCGATGCGGGGCGGCCGCGCCTGAACTTCAACGCGCGGTCATCGGCATTGCGATGCTTTCACCATCCGAGCCAGATCCGGATGTTGCCGGGAGTGGAGCCCATTAACGCAGTTCTGGCACAGACTCACCGGGTCACGCTGACTCGCAGACGCAGAGTTGAAGCGCCGCGTCCCCGGCGAACGGCCGACCGGACCAGTCACCAAAGCGCTCGACGAGCCGAAGACCGCCGAGCGAGAGCAGCAGCGGCAGTTCCTGCGGGAAGATGCTCCTGATCTCAAGCGGTACGACGACGAAGTCGGGCTCGGAGTCGGCCGAGAGGTGCCAAGTCCCGCGGGTCACTTGCGCGGCCGCATCGTAGGTCTCGGCGACATCGACGCTCACGTTGCCACGGTCGGGGTCCACGAACGACAACGCCTCCCGGGTGCGCCGAACGCCATCGGCGTCGGCAAGCAAACGCACGCTCGGATTGAACACGTCGAAGGCGAACCGCGCTCCGGGCGCCAGGTGCCTTCGCACCGACCGGAAGCAGCTCACAAGGTCCACGGCCTCATGCAGGTGCAGCAATGAATTGGCTGCGATGAACACGAGGTCGAACGTTCGGCCCAGGTCGAAGTTGCTCATGTCGCCCTGCACCCATTCGACCGCTACACCGCGCTCGTCCGCCTTGCGCTGAGCCTCGGCGAGCATGTCCTGCGAAAGCTCAAGGCCGACGCACGGATGCCCGTCGGCCGCGATGGGCATCAGCTTCTGTCCGGTGCCGCACCCGAGTTCCAGAACGTTCCCGCCTCGTCGATCTGCCTCGGCTCGGTAGAAGTCGACCGCCGGCTCGCCACCAGGGAACAGCAGGTCGTACAGCCTCGCATGCGCATAGAACCGCTCACTCATGAAACGCAACCTCCTTTGCCGACTCGTCCGCAGCGGCCAATCGGCCCGCCTCATGTACGTGAGTCATTGTGTCGGTGCGGCCGGGACCTCCCCACCGATCTGTTTCAACAAAGCGCACATCGCCACCAGCGATCGGCGGCAGATGCGTGCGCGCCGAGGCGCACACTCGGCATGAGCGGACGTTTGCCGACATGATGAGCGAGTGATGCCTACGCCGAGCGAGAGTGAACCGTTGCACGTCCGGATGATGACCGATGACGTCTCAGGAATCGGCCTGTGGGATCAGTCGGTCACCTACGACGAGGAAGACTTGCCTCTCCCGGACGAGTTGCGGGGACGTCTCCGGCAATGGGTGGACGAGTACACGGCCACCATTCGGTGGCGAGAATGCACACTGGACGCTTGACGACCTGTACGAGCACGACCGACGCGGTTACGCCCTGAGCCACGAACTGCAACGAGCCCTCGGTCCCAAGTACCGCATCGAGTACGTCTTCGAGACGAGAAGGCTGCGACAGGAACTCAAGTCCTCGAAACGGTACGACGAGCCGTGACCCCAGGAGCGGAACGGAGCGGCGTCAACACGCGGCTTCGGCAAGTCAGAACTTCACCCTCGGCGGCATGTCCGGACGATTATGGGGCTACTCAGTGCGAACTCGTGGTTCCTGACTTGAGGCTCAGGCAGCGCTATCGCACGACGAGGCGCGAGGTCGAATGTGCTCGGCCCCCTTCACTCCGACTCGGCAAGCGTCGGCCTAATCCACCGTAGATACACCAGTGGGAGGGACACCACGCTGACAAGCGCCAAGGCCGGGTAGATCCACTGCGGTCCCTGACGGTGCAGGCATGGCTTGGGCACGCCTCGATCGCCACGACGAACATCTATCTGCACCACCTCGGTTCGTCCGCTGACCGCACCGGATTGGAGCGTCTGAATGCGCCGGGGAGCGCCGGGGGTGCGCATCAGCAAGGAGTCGGCGAATGACAAAGCGCGAACCCCGCCCTTCCTGCGGTGTTCCTGCAGGTGGGACGGGGTTTCGGTGTGGTGGAGCTGAGGGGATTCGAACCCCTGACCTTCTCATTGCGAACGAGACGCGCTACCAACTGCGCCACAGCCCCGAAGTTTCCCGGGCGACCCGGGAACTTGCGTCGGAAAAGATATCACCTAGCCCGCGCGGGTCCGAATCGCCTCAGGACCCGACAGCTCGCCGCGGCTCGACCTCGGGCACCTCGTCGACGGTCTCGGACACGGTCGCCTGCTCGACGAGAGCGGAGTCGGATTCGTCACGACCCGACGTCCACGTGCCCGGAGCGCTGAGGTCGATGGTGCGGACGGTGCGCGCCGCGCGGGCCTTGTTGACGTACGTCGGCAGCGTGACCGGCAGCGGGTCCCACAGCGAGCCGTCATCGACCGTCTCGACCGAGACCGCGACAGCCTCGAGGGCTTCGACGGGGATCTGCACGGTGTCCTCGTCCGCGGAGAACTCGTCATGGTGGGCGACCGCCTGGCGGCGGGTCTGGATGCTGCCGTACGGCGCCTCGACCCGGACTGCGCGGCGCGGGGCGCTCTCGGGGGTAGCCACCCCCTCGTCGGCCGCGACACGCGCAGCCACCACGGCTGGGTTGGCAGCGTTCTCACGACGGACCTGGCGTCGGCACAGGACGAGGTAAAGGAGAGTCAGGGCGACCGGGATCGCCACGCTCCACCACGGCACGAGCGAGAACGCCGCGAGGACGGCTACGACCGCTACGACCCCGACAAGGAACAGCGTCAGGCGGCGCCGGCGTCGGGCTGCGGCCCGCGCGGCGGCCCGCCGTGCGGCAACGCTCGGCTGGGGGGCAGCCGGACGCGTGGGCACGATCATCCGCTCGGACGTTCGCGCGGGAGTGACGACGAGACGGGCGTTGCGGCGGTCGACCGGCTCGCGGCGAGCCAGGACGCGCATGGCGGTCGAGAAACGGTCCACCGAACGGGTTCGGGCGACCTCGTCGTGGTGCTTGAGGGCCTTGGGAATCAGATAGACAGCCCAGGCGAGGGCGAGTACCACGAAAATGATCCCTGACAAGTCCACGGAACGACCATAAAAGCGTCAACCGAAAAGCCGACGCAGGCAGTGCGGTGTGTCGCAAGACAACTCTTGTGACTCGTGTGATTAGGGCTCTTCGCGGGGTCCCTGGGTCTTGTACCGGCGCAGAAGCCCGTCCGGACACTCCTCGACCGTCATCGCGAACAGCCGGTGGTCGCGCCACCGGCCGTCGATGTGGAGGTACCGAGGCGCGTATCCGTACTCATGGAAGCCGAGCTTCTCGACGACCCGCAGGCTTGCGGTGTTCTCCGGCCGGATCGCGACTTCGACCCGATGCAGCCCGGCGTCGAACAAGCAGTGGTCGACCGCCATCGCCACGGCGATCGGCATGACCCCCTGACCCGCCTGCACCTGGTCGATCCAGTAGCCGATCTGCCCCCAGCGCGCCGAGCCTCCGACGATGTTGCTGACCGTCAGCTGCCCGGCGAAGACGTCGTCGACGGTCACCGCGAACGGCAGCGCCCGACCGGCCCGCGCCTGGCGTCGCAGGTCGAGCACCATCGCCCGGAACGTTGCCGGCGCCGACCGGTCCCCCGGCGGCACGGTCGCCTCCCAGGGGCTGAGCCATTCGCGGTTGCGAGCGCGCACATCCCGCCAGGACTTGGCGTCGAGAAGGCCGAGGGGTCGCAGGCCGACTCGCCCCGACCGGAGCTCGACCGGCCACGCCCGGCTCAGTGGTCGCTCCCGGTGATCTGCTCGACCGCGTGCACGAGCAGGGGTACGACGACCGCGAGGCCGTCCTTGACGCCTCCGCGCGAGCCCGGAAGGTTCACCACGAGCGCGTCGCCGGAGACCCCGGCAAGGCCCCGCGACAGCGCCGCCGTAGGGACGCCCTTCGCGGCGCCGTACGCCCGGATCGCCTCCGCAATGCCGGGGACCTCGCGGTCCAGCAACGGCCGGGTCACCTCGGGCGTCAGGTCGGTCGGCGTCAGGCCGGTGCCCCCTGTGGTCAGCACCGCGCGAGCGCCCGAGGCGACCGCCGACCTGATCGCCTCGGCGACCGGCTGCCCGTCGGGAACGACGACCGGGCCGGTCACCTCGAAGCCGAGGCCCTCCAGCGCCTCAACGATGAGCGGGCCGGTGGTGTCCTCGTAGACCCCGGCGGCAGCACGGTTCGACGCGCTGATGACTGTGGCTTTCACGAGCGCGACCAGTCGCCGCTCTTGCCACCGCTCTTGGACTCGACGCGCACGTCGGTGATCACGGCGCCTTTGTCAACGGCCTTGACCATGTCGACAACCGTGAGTGCGGCGACGGACACGGCGGTGAGCGCTTCCATCTCGACGCCCGTGCGGTCGGTCGTCTTCACCGTCGCGGTGATCGCGACCGCGTCGTCCTCGACCTCGAGGTCGACTGTCACGCCTGAGATGGCCAGAGGGTGGCACAGCGGCACGAGGTCGGGGGTGCGCTTGGCGCCCATGATCCCGGCGACCCGGGCCACGCCGAGCGCGTCGCCCTTGGGCACGCCCTCGCCCCGGAGCAGGCCGACGACCTCGGCCGAGACCCGGACCCGGCCGGACGCGACGGCGACCCGGGTGGTGACGTCCTTCGCCGACACGTCGACCATCCGCGCGGCGCCGGATTCGTCGACGTGCGTCAGCCCCGGCCGCTGGCTGCCCTCAGACACCTCAGTAGTCCCGGTCCAGGACCATGACCTGCACCATGGATCCGGCCTCGACGCGCGTGGTGTCCTCGGGCACGACGATCAGCGCGTTGGCCTCGGACAGGTCACCGATGAGGTGGGAACCGTGACCGCCGACCGGAGCCACCTGAGCTCCCTGTGCGTCCACCTGGAACTGGGCCCGGACGAACTGCCGCTTGCCGGGCGCCGAGGAGATCCCCTGCTGGCAGACGGCGCGGACCGTCGGCCGCTGGTACGGCAGGCGCCCCATCATGCGGCGGATCGCCGGCACCACGAACACCTCGAAGGAGACGTAGGACGACACCGGGTTCCCTGGGAGCGTGAAGATCGGGGTGGCGTCCTCGCCGACCACGCCGAACCCCTGCGGCTTGCCCGGCTGCATTGCGACCTCGCCGAACTGCACCGTGCCGAGCTCGCTCAGCACCTCCTTCACCACGTCGTACTGTCCCTTGCTCACGCCGCCACTCGTGACGACGAGGTCGGCACGGACGAGCTGGTCGCTGAGCGCGTCGGTGAACTCCTGCGGGTCGTCGGAGACGATCCCGACCCGGTAGGCGATGGCGCCGGCCTGCCGCACCGCGGCCGCGAGCATGTAGGAGTTCGCGTCGTAGATCGAGTCGTGGCCGAGCGTCGTACCTGGCTCGCGAAGCTCCGAACCGGTGGACATGATCACGACACGGGGGCGGGGACGTGAGCGGACCTGGGCCTGCCCGACCGAGGCGAGCAGCCCGATCTGGCGTGGGCCGAGCACGGTGCCGTCCTGGAGCAGCACGTCTCCTGCGAGGACGTCCTCGCCCCGACGCCGGATGTGCTGGTGGAGCGTGGGCGCCTGGTGGATCCGCACGGTGGCGACTCCGCCGTCCGTCGCCTCGACAGGGACGACCGTGTCGGCGCCCTGCGGGATCGGCGCTCCGGTCATGATCCGGACCGCGGTGCCCGGGGAGAGGGCGAACAGCTTGGTCTGGCCCGCTGCGGCCTCACCCACGACGGGCAGGTGGACCGGATGGTCCTCCGATGCGGATGCGACGTCCTCGTAGGCCGCTGCGTAGCCGTCCATCGCCGAGTTGTCGAAGCCCGGCAGGTCCACGCCGGAGACGATGTCCTCGCTGACCGCCAGGCCCAGCGCCTCGAGCAGCGGCTGGTCGTAGGCCTGGAGCGGCGTGATGGACTCCAGGATCCGTTCGACGTGCTCGTCGACCGTGCTCGGACGGGTCGTGGGAAAACTCGTGGGAGCAGGCATGGCCAAACCCTAACGCTCACCCAACGTCGTTCCCGGCTCCACACGGCCCGCGCCGTCGGACGGCGCGTCGAGCTCCACGTCGCCGACCACGGTGACGTCCTTCCCGAAGGTCCAGTCGCCGTGCACGACCAGCGAGGACGCGGCCCTCATCGACGGCATGCCGTCAGGGAACCGCTCGTCGAAGCCGGCGACGAGCTTGTAGTACTCGGAGTCGAGGTCGACGAACGGGATCGCCTCCGGCTGCTGCTCCAGCACACAACCGTCGCTCAGCTCGTAGCAGTCGGAGCGCAGCACCAGCAGGTCGTTGGTCGTCTTCACAGGGACGAACCGGTCCCGGCCGACCTCGATCGTGGTCGCCCCGTCGAACACCTCGATCGCCGCGCCCATGGCGGTCTCGATCTGGATGACCTCGGGGCTGCTCGAGTCGGCGGGGTCGACGGTCTTGGTGTTCTTGATCATCGCCAGGCCGAGGATCCCGTCGCGCCGGTCGAGCTCGTCGCGCATCGCCTCCAGGTTGAACCACAGGTTGTTGGTGCTGGCGTACTTGTGGCGGGACAGGTCGGCCAGCGCCTCCTTGTCCTCTTCGAGGGTCTGGGCCGTCTCACGCAGGACGATCCTGCCGTCGCTCTTGCGGGTCGCGAAGTGCCCGCCCTTGCGGTCGGAGGGAGTACGACGGACCGCCTCGATCGCGAACGGCGCCCCCGACCGGGCGAACCAGCCGGCCACCCGGGCGTCAGGGACGGCACCGAGGTTGTCGGAGTTCGACACGAACGCCTGCGTGTAGCCGGCGTCGATGAGCTGCTCGAGCAGGCCCGTGCCACGAAGCGCGGTGTAGATGTCACCGTGGCCGGGCGGACACCACTCCAGGTCAGGGTCCTTCTCCCAGGTCACCGGGGTCAGGTCGTCGGCGCGGAGCTTGGGCTCCTTGTTCTGGAGGAACTCCAACGGCAGACCGTCCACGGCGAGATCGGCGTAGGGCGAGAGCGCGGCCATGGTGTCGGCGGAGGTCCGGAAGCTGTCCATGAAGATCAGCGGGAGCCGGGCGTCGAACTGCTGTCTCAGCGCGAGCACCTGGCGGGCGATGACGTCGATGAAGCTCAGCCCGTCACGGACCTCGAGCAGTGACTTCGCGCGGTCCATGCCCATGGACGTGCCGAGCCCGCCGTTGAGCTTGATGACGACCGTCGTACCGATTGCCTCGCGGGCCGCGTCGTCCGGGACGTCGACATCGGCGAGCGCCTCCATGTCGAGCGGCTCGATCGACGACTCGGGGACCATCCCGGTCTCCCCGCTCTCCACCAGCCGGTAGTAGTGGCTGAACACGTCGATCGCGACCGGGTCGACTCCGGCCGCCTCCATCTTCTCGCGTGCCTGCTGCAGTCCCTGGTCGCTCATGGGTCCGATGCTAGGGGGTCCCGGTAGCGTGCCCAGCATGGCTGGAGTTTCCGAGGTGGGGGCGCAGAAGCTGGCGCTGCGCGACCAGCTGCTCACGGCCCGACGTCGGCATCCGCTCGCGGCAGCCCGTGAGGACGCGGAGGCGATCGCCGACCACCTGCTCCGGACGCCAGAGGTACGACGGGCAGCGACCGTCGCTCTGTACATCTCGCTGACCAACGAACCCGGCACCGGCCCCCTCGTCGAGCGGCTGCATGCCCTCGGCCGGCGCCTGATCCTCCCGGTGCTCCTCCCCGACAACGACCTGGACTGGGCTGCCTACGAAGGGCCGGACCACCTTCTTCCGGTGAGCCGTGGCCTGCTCGAGCCGACCGGGCGGCGGCTCGGCCCGGAGGCGGTCGCCACGGCGGACGTGGTGCTCTGCCCGGGCCTCGCGGTCGACCAGCGGGGCTACCGGCTCGGCCGTGGCGGGGGGTCCTACGACCGCGCCCTGGCCCGGGTCCCGGTGGGAACGTTCGTGTGCACGCTGCTCTACGACGGAGAGCTGCTCGAGCAGGTGCCGGCCGAGGCGCACGACCGACCGGTCACGGCGATCGCGACGCCGAGCGGGGTCACCTACGTGCGGCAGGCACGAGCGTGAGGGTGTCCTGTCCGGCGTCCTCCACACGCTTGCGGGAGAAGTACCAGGGCAGCGTCTTGCCGTCGACCCAGAGGTCGGTCTGGTCGACGTAGTGGCTGCTGAACGGGTGACCGGACACGCCGGTCAGGTTCACCCACCGGGACTTGTCGAGGTCGGCCATCGACACCACCATGCGCATCGAGGGCGCCCAGTCGACGTCGTACCCCTTGGGGGCGGTCCAGCCGGTCGCGTTCACGATCGAGTCGCCACCCCCGACCTCGTAGCCGCCGCGGTTGAACAGCCACCGTACGAGACCGACGTCGGACTGCCCGAGTGACTGGTTCTCGAGGTTCATCTGGTGGAGGTGGCCCCAGGTCCACTGGTCGGGGCGGCGGGCCTGCCGGCGGACGAGCTCTTCCCGCGCCGCGGCCATGGCCCGCGAGAGGATCTCGTCACGACTCTCGACCACGGTGTCGGTGTTCACGTCGTCCCACCACGGGTTCTGCGGATCGGCCAGGAGCCTCCGCATCACCTCGAACCACCTGTCGCCGCCGTCCGGCCACACCGACTCCGGCATCTGGTCGTGGAAGGTCATCGCGAGCGTGTTGCGCCACACGGCGTTGTAGTAGGCGGTCGCCGCCGAATCGGGGGTCTGCTGGTAGTTCCAGCGCTCGAGGAGCCGCTGACCCGCCGAGAGGTACTGCGAGGGCATGAAGACGTGGAGGAGGTACGGGACGAACGTCGGGGCGAACCCGTTGCGGTCGTCGAGCTGGATCCTCGCCATGTCGTCGACGGAGAGCTTCTCCTTGCGCCGGAGGAGCTGCAGGATCCGCTGGCTGCGGTAGCCGGCGTCCCACGAGTCGCCGAGGAAGTACGGGTAGTCCGAGCCGATGACCGCCTGGTTCGCGGTGGCCACCATGCCGTCCTTCGGGTCGAGCAGGCTCGGCAGCGCGTCGAAGGGCACGTAGTTCCCGGTCCAGTCGTTCTCGGGCCGCCACCCCTCAGCCGGGTAGTCACCGTTGCGACCGGACTTGCGGATCGGGATCAGGCCCGGCGCCTGGTAGCCGATGTGGCCTGCACGGTCGGCGTACACCAGGTTCTGGGAGGGCGCGGCGAAGTCCCGGGCGGCCGCGCGGAACTCGTCCCAGTTCCGCGCCCGGTCGAACATGAAGATCGAGTCGGCGGTGCGGTTCGGCGTCAGCGCGGTCCACGACAGCGCCACGGCGTAGCCGTTGCCTCTCTCGGGAGCGCCCTGGCCGGCGGGAGCATTGGCGCCCACCGTGCTGAGCTGCCGCGACACGTCGGAGAGCAAGGGACCGTGGCGGGTCGAGCGGACGGTGAAGGTGAACGGCTCCTCCTCCCCGCGTACGTCGATGGTCTCGTCGTGAAGCGCGAGCGGATGCAGCTTCCCGTCGTACTCGTAGGACTTGCCCTCGACCTTCTCGAGGTACAGGTCCGTGACGTCGGGGCCGAGGTTCGTGAAGCCCCAGGCGATCTCCTGGTTGTGGCCGATCACCACACCGGGAAGCCCGGAGAACGTGAAGCCGGAGACGTCGAACGGGCAGGCCTGGTTGACCTCGCGACAGTGCAGGCCCATCTGGTACCAGATGCCGGGGAGCGAGGGGGCAAGGTGCGGGTCGTTGGCCAGGATCGGCTCGCCGGTCGTGCTGTGCTCGCCGTCGACCACCCAGCTGTTGCTACCGAGCCCCTGTCCCTTGCCCATCAGGTCGGGCATCGCCTTGAGCCCCTTGTCCAGCCTCTCGAGCGCGGTGACGGTGGCCTTCGGAAGGCCGGGGCGGGTGGGCAGACGGGTCTCGCCCTGCGTCGCGTCCTGCTCGAAGACCCGGTCGACCACCGCACCCTGGGTGACGATCGGCTGGTGCCGGCTGTAGGGGTACGCCGGGTAGAGGGACGCGATCTCCTGGGGGCTGTGCCGGACCGACATGATCGCGCGCTCGATCTCGTTGGTCATGTTGCCGCGGAGGTCCCAGGCCATGGCCTTCAGCCACGACACCGAGTCGGCGGGCGTCCACTTCTCCGGCCGGTAGTCGAGGCCGGTCAGCTTGAGGACGGAGTACTCCAGCCCCATCTCGGACGTGGTGTGCGAGCCGATGTAGGCGTTGACACCCGCGCTGTAGGCCTTCAGGTAGTCCAGCGTCTCGGTGTCGAGGAGCGAGAGCTCCTTCTCGGCTATCCGGCGCCAGCCCATGGTGCGGATGTACATGTCCGTCTTCAGCGTGTCGCGCCCGAACAGCTCGGAGAGCCGGCCGGCGGTCGCGTGACGCCGGAAGTCCATCTCGAAGAACCGGTCCTGGGCCTGCACGAAGCCCTGCGCGTAGAACAGGTCCTTGGCGGTGTCGGCGTAGACCTGCGGGATCCCGTGGCCGTCGCGCACCACTTGTACCTCGGCGGAGAGGCCCGGCACCTTGATCTCCCCCGAGACCTGCGGGAACGGCCGTCGTACGACGGTCACCCCGGCCACCAGACCGGCGATGAGCAGGAGCACCAGGACCACCGCTACGTACGACGCCCGGCGGCCCCACGTCGGCCAGGACCGGAACGTCGCCACCGGCCCGGGGCTGTTCTCGCGCTGGTCGGCGGGGACGTCGGGGGTAGCGGACACGGCCGCAATTGTGCCGCACGTCCCGAACCGCACCCTCGGCGCGCCATGGGAAGTTGGCGAATCGACGAAGCGTTGTGATAATTGGCAGTCGCACCGTGCGAGTGCTAACGACGAACATCCGGAGGACGAGCGTGCCGACCTACCAGTACGCCTGCACTGACTGCGACCACGCCTTCGAGCAGGTGCAGAGCTTCACCGAGGACTCGCTGACCACGTGCCCGCAGTGCGAGGGTCGACTGCGCAAGGTCTTCAACGCTGTGGGCGTCGTGTTCAAGGGCTCGGGCTTCTACCGCACCGACAGCCGCAAGGACTCGAAGTCCTCCTCGGCCACCACCACGGCGACCACCACGGCGACCAGCTCGAGCGAGTCCTCGTCGAGCACCACCTCGTCCACCGCGACGAAGAGCGAGGCCGGAGCGGCCTAACCGCTCCCCGCTCCCCTGGGTCCCGGCGAGCCTGGACCTGTGGACGACGCGACGCACCGTCGCGTGATCTTGCCTAGCCTCGGCAGGCATGGAAAGCCCCGCCCAGCGCTCCCTCTCGTCCTGGCACCGCCGTGCCCGCCGCGCAGTCCTGGCTCGCCGTCGCCCACTCGCAGCGCTCGCGGCCGCGCTGTCGGTGCTCGTCGGGTTCCAGGCCGCCGCACCGCCTTCTCCGCCGACGCGGAGTCTGCTCACGGCCTCCCGTGACCTCCCCGGTGGGGCCGTCGTCGGCGCCGCCGACCTCGCCCTGAGACCGTTCTCGGTCGGCAGCGTGCCGGACGGGGCGCTGACGGACTCACACGACGCCGTCGGCCGTACGACGACCGGGCCGATCCGCGCGGGAGAGCCGATCACCGACGTGCGCCTCGTGAGCGGGTCGCTCCTCGACGGCTATCCCGGCCGGGTGGCCGCCCCGGTGCGCATCGGTGACCCCGGCGCCGTGGCACTTCTGCGGATCGGGGACCGGGTCGACGTGATCGCCGCCGACCCGCAAGGACACAGCGAGCCGGCACTCGTGGCCGACGACGCGCCGGTCGTCGCGCTCCCGCGCACGGGCGACACACCCGTCGCATCAGGCGGACTGGTGGTGCTCGCGGTCGACCCGGAGACCGCTCAGGCTCTCGCCGCCGCGGCCGTGACCGGCTATCTATCAGTGGTGATCACCCGCTAGCGTGCTGCGAGCCAGTCCCTGGAGGGCGCCGATCTCGGGACAGCAGCCCGACTTCACGGAGGAGACACCATGCTCAAGGGCTTCAAAGAGTTCATCATGCGGGGCAACCTCGTTGAGCTTGCCGTCGCTTTCATCATCGCCACGGCGTTCGCTCTGGTCGTGACCAGCTTCACCAACGTGGTCCTGTCGATCATCACGTTGCTCACGGGCAACGGGCTCAACTTCAGCACGTGGGAACCCGGGGGCGTTCCGCTCGGCGCCTTCATCACGGCGCTGATCTCGTTCCTGATCATCGCCGCCGTCGTGTACTTCTTCGTGGTCGTTCCCTACAACGGGCTGCAGGCCCGCCGCGCCCGGGGCGAGGAGCCGACTCCTCCCTCGGCGGAGGTCACGCTGCTCACCGAGATCCGAGACCTGCTCTCCTCGCGCAGCGGCCAGGTCTGACGACTACCTGCTGCGCGACTCAACCGTGGTGGGGCGGCACCTGGCTGCGCAGCCAGTCGTCGCCACCCGCACCCTCGGACGGCGCGGGGGTGTCGCCCCACCCATCGGGTCGTTCGTCGGAGGTCCGCTCCGGTAGCGCGTCACCGAACGCGGCGGCCAGCCGTCGACGGCGCTCGGCTTCGAGCTTGCGCTGCTTGCGGTCCTCGCTCACCGGCCCACCCTCTCCATCCCGACGCCTGCCAACCAGGACGCGTCGAACTGCGCCCGCCTCGGGTTCCAACCCGTCTGGCTCCGGAAGTGTTCCGAGCTCACACGAAGGGACCGCGTGGCGGGCTCGACACGGCGTCCGGTCATCCGGCGGAGCAGCGGCCCCATGAACGCCACGGAGCTCCGCCCCACCGCGTCGGCGTAGCCCTGCATGAGGTCACGCCGGCGCACCGGCTCTGCCCCGACGTTGTAGACACCGCTCGGTGCGCCGAGCGCTGCGACCACGGCAGGGCCGATGTCGTCGGTGTGCAGCGGATGCACCCATCCATCCGGAGAGCCCATGCCGATCGGGCGGCCGCGCTGTGCGCCCCGCAGCATGAACCGGGTCATCTCGTCGTCGCCGATGACCATCCCGAACCGGAGCACGACGCCCTGGCGGAGGTCACTCTGGTACTCCTGCACGGTCGACTCCGCGACGCAGACCGGCTCGTTCGCCCCGTTGATGTCCAACGGGCTCTTCTCGTCGATCCACTCGTCGCCGTGGTCGGCGTACACCAGCGAGACGCTCTCCTGCACGACCCGCCGCACGCGGGCCGTCCGCGCCGCCGCCGTGACCGCTCGGACTCCCTCGGTGCGCAGGCGGTCGTTCTCCCGCCAGGCCGACGACCGCAGCGCGCGGAACCCGACCGGGATGCGCGTCGCGGCGTTCACGACCACGTCACAGCCGTCGAACATGGATGCCAGGCCGCTCTCGTCGAAGAGCTCGGTGTGTACGGCGGTCGCTCCCCACGACTCGAGCATCGCCCCCTTCTGCGGGCTGCGCGCCAGGGCGAGCACGTCGTGCCCCGCGCTCACGAGCGCGCGCACGGCTGAGCCACCCACCACCCCGGTGGCGCCCACAACGGCGACCTTCATCGGAGGTACTCCCCCTTCTCGTCGGCTCCCCCGCTCGACACCAGGGGACCCAATCAGCCTGGCGGTAACGGAATCATAACGCCGGTGCACCCAGAGGGCCCCGTGAAGCGGTCGATACCGGGTCGGAGTCGGCGACATCGTCCATGGAGGAAGCGATGTTGCGCAGGTTCAGGATGAGCCCGCCGTACTCCGGCCAGTGCAGTGTGGGGAGCTCCTCGTCGGAGTAGTCGGACGCGAGGGCCGCGAGCTTCGCGCGCACCTCGGCGAGCCGTGGTGCGTCGCGGTTCTGGAGCGCCCACGCGATCTCGTGGAGGAGCCCGGTCCACCGGTCCCGGAACTCGTCGTCCCACTGGTTCGTCGCGGTGATGCTGTGCCCGATCGTGCGGGCCATGCTTCGGATCTCCGAGACGGCCTGTTCCGTGCGGCCGAGGATCTCCCCGAAGGAACCGGGCTCACGCACGACGGCAGAGGCCTTGCGCGGGTTGAGCCGCCCGCTCTCCCGGGCCTGGCGCACGAGCGCCCACGCGTTGTCCACGTCGTCGTCGAGTCGCTCGCTGCCGAGGACCCACTCGTCCACGTGCTCCTCGCAGCAGTCGTCGCCGAACTCGTCGGCGATCCGGCCTAGCAGCACCCCGACCTGCCTGGCCACCGCGTCGATGGCGCGTGCCGCTGCGAGGTCTCGCAGCGGCGGCCAGACGAGCACGTTGACGACCAGGCCGACAGCGACACCGATGGCCGTGTCGAGGAGGCGACCGACGAGGACGTGGTCCTGCGTGCCGCTTCCGGTGGTGAGCACGAAGAGGGCCGTGGCGGCCACCGTGGTCGCCTCGTCCCGGAGCCACCGGTGTCGACTGATGAGCAGACCGGCCAGGAGCATGGCTGCGAGCGCTACGGGATTCAAGCCCAGGTAGTTCCCGGTCGCCCAGGCGAGGAGCACGCCGAGCACGGCGGCAACGACCTGCTGGAAGCCCTTCCGGAACGACCGGTACACCGTCGCGTGGACCACCAGGAGCGCGCTCCACGGCGCCAGGAACGCCTGCGGCAGGCCGAACACCTCCGCTGAGACGACCCAGGCCACCACGGCGGCCACGACCGTCTTGACCATCTGGAGGCCGTCGGTCCAGGCGACCGGGTCCCGCAGCAACCCGGCCACCCGTGCTCCAAAACGGGCAGCCCGAGACATTTCTTCCCCTTCCTCCCCCAGATGCCTTGCCCAGAGCCAACCTCGCGAAAACCCCGCAGGCAGGATGAGGCGGCCCGAGGTTTAGTGGATGCGGGCTCGGATAACACCTCCGGGTCCGACGTACGACCACACCATCAGGAGGAACCCATGACCGAGACGTCCAACCAGCTCGACGGCAAGCAGGTCGCCTTCCTCGTGGCCGCAGAGGGCATCGAGCAGGTCGAGCTCACCGAGCCGTGGAAGGCAGTACAGGAGGCCGGCGGCAGCCCGAAGCTGCTGTCCCCGAAGCCTGGCAAGGTCCAGGCGTTCAACCACCTCGACAAGGCCGACACCTTCGACGTCGACGTGCCCGTCGCGGACGCGGACCCCGGGTCGTTCGAGGCACTCGTCCTGCCCGGCGGCGTCGCCAACCCCGACGCGCTGCGGATGAACCAGGACGCCGTGGAGTTCGTCCGCAGGTTCGTGGAGTCCGGCAAGCCCGTGGCTGTGATCTGCCACGGGCCGTGGACGCTCGTCGAAGCGGGCGTCCTCTCCGGTCGCACGCTCACGTCGTGGCCGAGCATCCAGACCGACATCCGCAACGCGGGCGGCACCTGGGTGGACGAGGAGGTCGTGGTGGACGGCAACCTGATCTCGAGCCGGAAGCCCGACGACCTGAAGGCGTTCAACGCCAAGCTGCTCGAGGCCCTGGCCTAGTCGGGGCCGTCCTGGTCGGGGCAACGGGCTCTCACGCAGCAGCGGTCCGGGTCGGGTTCGAGCACGGCTTCCAGGCCGGTGCAGCCGATCTCGTCGACGACGCCTTTGACGAGCGAGAGGTTCATGCTGCAGACCAGCTCCGTGTGGTCGCGGGCGAGGGCGTCGAAGGGGCAGTTCTCCAGAAGGAGCTCCGCCCCGGACTCTCTCGGCTCGTAGCCCTGCGCCGCCAGCACGCGGGCGAGCCGGTCCGACTCACGCGCACACGGGTCGAGACCGGGCCGGAGCGACCGGGCGAGGTCGTGCCCTCGGGTCGAGGCCGCCTGTCCGACGGCCTCCCCGAGGGCCACCCCGTCACGGATCGACCGCTCCACCGCGTCCGCCAGCACGTGACCCGCCAGGTCGTACCTGCGCTCGGGCAGCGACACGCTGACGTTCCGGGCCGCGCGCCGGTAGAGCTTGGCCGGCCGCCCGGCACCGGGACCGGTGCGACCTGAGAGCCGGCGGAACTCCACCTCGAGCAGGCCGACCTCGACCAGGCGGTCGAGGTGGAACTTCGCTGAGTGCCGAGGCAGGTCGCACCGCTCCGCAGCCTCGTCGCGGCTCACCGCGTCAGGCTGGGCGACCACGAACTCGTACAAGGCACGACGGGCCGGCTCGGCCAGGGCGCCCAGGCCGGTGACGCGCGCAGCGAAGTCGTCGACCATGCCGGCACCTCCACCATCTAAAGGAAAGATCCATTGACGGAACCCGGGTTCGCGCCTAACGTCGAAGATACTCTCCTTTAGAGCCGAGGTGCCATGACCTTCCCCCTCTCCACCACCGACAGCCCGCGCGATGACCTGCGCGGCGACGTGGGCGACGCCCTGACCGGTGCCCCGACCTGGCGGCCGCGGATCGTTCACGATCAGCCCGTCGTCGACCTTCCCGCGGCGGAGCGGGCGGCAGCCGACCTGCTGACTGCGCTCGGACTGCCGCTGGACTCCGACGGGACGGTCGAGACCCCGCGCCGGATGGCGCAGGCGTTTGCGGAGCTGTTGACGGTGCCGGCCTTCGACCTCACCACGTTCCCGAACACCGAGGAGTACGACGAGCTGGTCCTCGTCGAGGACATCCCGGTGCGGTCGCTGTGCGAGCACCACATGCTCCCGTTCGTCGGTGTGGCACACATCGGCTACCTGCCAGGAGAGCGCATCCTCGGGCTGTCGAAGTTCGCCAGGGTCGTGGAGTTCCACGCCCGGCGTCCCCAGACGCAGGAGCGGCTCACCAAGCAGGTCGCCGAGCAGCTCGACCGACAGCTCGCCCCGCTCGGCGTCGGTGTCGTGATCGAGGCCGAGCACACCTGCATGAGCCTGCGGGGGGTCCGCGCTCCCGGCACTCGGACCGTGACGTCGGCGTTGTTCGGCGCGTTGCGGGAGGACGCCGCGAGCCGCGCGGAGTTCCTCTCCCTCACGCGCGCCCGGGGAGGCACACGATGACCGCGCCGATCGTGGTCGTCGGCGCCGGCCTGACCGCCGGGAAGGCGGTCGAGGGCCTGCGGGAGGCCGGCCACGACGGCCCGGTGATCGTGTACGGCGACGAGACCCTCCCGCCGTACGAGCGGCCACCCCTCTCCAAGTCCTACCTGGCCGGTGGCTCGACGCTGGCCGACGCCACGGTCCACGAGCAGAGCTGGTACGACGAGCACGGGATCGAGCTCCGGCTCGGCTCGAAGGTGCAGGAGCTCGACGTCGCGGGCAACCGGGTCGTCACGCAGTCGGGAAGCCAGGAATTCTCCAAGCTCCTCCTGGCGACCGGGGCCGCACCACGGCGGCTGGGCCTTGCCGACCGGAGCGACGCGCCGGTGACGTACCTGCGAGCTGTCGGGGACAGCGACCGGATCAGGGGCGCCCTCGTCGAGGGAGCGCGGATCGCGGTCATCGGCGGCGGCTGGATCGGGCTGGAGGTCGCGGCCACGGCCCGTCAGGCCGGGGCGGAGGTCACGGTCGTGGAGAGCTTCGACTTGCCTCTGCTGCGTGTTCTCGGCCACGAGGTGGCCAAGGTCTTCGCCGAGCTGCATCGGGAGCATGGGGTGGACCTCCGCCTCGGCGCCCAGGTGACAGAGATCGAGCGGCGCGGCAAGCTCGGCGCAGTCCACCTGATGGACGGGACGGTCCTCGAGGCGGATCTGATGGTGGTGGGGATCGGCGCGCTCCCGAACACCGGTCTCGCCGAACGGGCCGGGCTTCCGATCGAGAACGGAGTCGTGGTCGACGAGCATCTGCGCACGTCGCATCCGGACGTCTACGCCGCGGGCGACGTCGCCTCGGCGTGGCACCCGGTGCTCGGCACGCGGATCCGGGTCGAGCACTGGGACAACGCGATCGGCCAGGGCACCCTCGCGGGTCGTAACCTCGCCGGCCGCGAGGAGGTCTACGACCGGCTTCCGTACTTCTACACCGACCAGTACGACTTCGGCATGGAGTACCTCGGGCACGTCGGCCCCGAGGGCTACGACGAGGTGGTCCTCCAAGGGGATCCCCATGGCTCACGGCAGTTCCGCGCCTTCTGGCTGCGCGACGACGTCGTGCTGGCGGGAATGCATGCCAACGACTGGGACGCCATGGACCCGATCCGGTCGGTCGTGGGCCGCCCGGCCGACCGGGGCCGGCTCAGCGGCGACCAGCCCCTCGCGGGATGAACACGGGCTGACCGCGCTCCCCGACCGCGACGTCCAGGACGGCGTGGTTGTCCCCGGTTCCGAGGTAGCTCTGGTTGGCCACGAGGATCCGCTTCCCCAGGAACGTCGCGCTCGAGGGCGTGTCGAACGGGATCTCGCTCCCGTTGTCGCCGGTCCCGGGCGTCTTGGGGAAGCGCTCGAGCTCCTTGCCGTCGGAGGACAGTACGACGATCTGGGCGCTCAACCCGGCGTTCGCGATGTAGATCCGTCCTGAGCGGCCGATGCCGAAGCCGTCGGGGAGGTCACCCGGGAGGCTCTCCCACAGCAGGCGCATCCCGGCAGGGCGGCCCTTGCGGATCGGGACCCGGTAGAGCTTGCCGCTGGTGGGATTCGGCTCGCCGAAGCCCGCGGAGGTCTGCTGTGCCACGAGGAGGGCGCGTCGGCCCGGGGCGAGCAGCATGCCCGTCGTACCGAAATCGACACCGTCGAGGCGCCGGTCCGCCAGCCAGATGCGGGCCTTCCCGCCGCCGGCCGGAACCCTCCAGATCACGGCCTGGCCGTAGTCGGTGACGTACAGCTCGCCGTGTCGGCCCCAGGCCGCGTAGTTGGGGATCGCGGGCTGGTCCACCAGGTTCGGCGAGCAGCCTGTTGCCGCGGTCGTTCCGCACACGGGCAGGTCGGGGAAGGTCGCGTAGCGGGTGAACCGGCCCGTGCGCGTGTTGAGCATCAGCGCGCGTGAGGTGGACTTCTCCAGCAGCACGAGCCGGCCGCGTGCGTCGCTCGTGGCGACCTGGACGCCGTGCTCCTTCGACAGGTCCTGTCCCGGGACGGTCCAGGAGCGGAGGAGCGTCCCACGGGCGGTCCACTCGAACACGCGCGAACGGGTGTTGTCGCCCTTGGGGTTGCTGTAGCTCCCGACGTACACGCGGCCGTTCGGATGCGCATACGCGAAGGCGGGGTAGCCGGGGTTCGGCACGCGGGCGAACACCTGCGTATCCCAGCGCGGACGCTCTGCCTGGGCGACCGAGGTCGCCGGGCTGGTCGCCGCGAGGCTCGACAGGGTGGCGAGAGCGACGAGGAGGGTGACGATGCGCTTCTTCACAGCAGGTCCAGGACCTCTCGTGCGGCGCGGTCGCCGGCGCGGACCGCCCCGTCCATGTAGCCCGACCAGTACGTCGACGTCTCGGTGCCGGCCCAGTGCACCCGCCGGAAAGGCTTGCGGATCATCGACCCGAACGCGGTCGTGGTGCCTGGGCCCATCAGTGCGACAGGGCCTCCCTTGGTCCACCGCTCGTGGGTCCAGTCGTGCTCGACGTACTCGATCGGCTTGAGCGCCTTCGGACCGACGACCTTCGCGAAACCTTCGAGCACGGCGGCACGCCGGGCGGCCAGCGACTGCACTCCGTACTCCGCCCAGGTCGAACCTCCGATGAAGGCGAGGAGCACCCCCACACTCGCGTCGGCCGGGCTGTTGTCGAAGCAGACGCGGACCGCTCCGTTGTCGCAGACACCCATGCCGGTGAGCCCGTCCTTGCGCCAGAACGGGGACTTGTAGACGGCGTCCGCCTTCATCAGCTGACCCATCGGCATCCGCTGGAGCAGCTGCATCTTCTTGGGCGGCAGGAACGGGAACCAGTCGATCGCGAGAGCGGTGGCGGGGGGCGTCGCCACGATGACGCGCTTGGCGGAGACCGTCCCTCGGTCGCTGGTCACCAGCACCCGGTCGTGGTGCTGCTCGATGCGGCGTACCGCGGCGTCGAGGGCCACGATGTCGCCCAGCCGACGGGCGAGGCGCTGCGGGATCAGCCCGGAGCCGCCGACGAAACGAGAGTCCTGCGCGCCGCCGGCGGTGTCGGACGAGTGCTCGAACGAGCCAGGACTGCGCTCGTTGCCCGAAGCGGCGATGTACCAGAGCAGGAAGAGCAGGGACACGTCGCGACCGTCCGAGCCGAAGGTGGGCTGCAGGTACGACAGCAGGAGGTTCTGCACGGCAGGGTTGACGCTGTTCTGCGCGACCCAGTCGTGGAAGGTGATGGAGTCCCACTCCAGTGCCTTCGGCGCCGCCCAAGGGGCGTCCACGGGGACGTCCTTCGACATGTTGTCGATCCGGGTGATGAGCTGCGCTGCGTCCGGGAGGATCAGTGGGTCCGGAGGCACGGTGCCTTGGTAACGGGTGGCCCGGTCACCGGAGACGTAGACGTTGTCGCCGGTGTAGTACTCCTTGAACGTCTTGACGTTCAGCTCCTTGGCGAGCGCCAGGAGATGGTCCTGCGTCGGTCCGACGAAGGCACCGCCCGACTCGATCACTGCCCCGCTGTGCAGCGTGTGGTTCAGGATCCGGCCGCCGACCCTGTCGCGGGCCTCGAGCACGAGCACCGAGCGGCCGGCCTTGGCCACACGGCGAGCGGCGACGAGCCCGGACAGTCCTCCGCCGACCACGACGACGTCCACCCGACGGGGCAGGTTGCCCTGCCGGGTGGCGGCTTCGGCCGGAAGGGCGAGCCCACCAGCCGTGAGCAGTCCCGCGCCCACCGTGAGGCCGCCGAGGAGCCCGCGGCGGCTCACGGCCGCCTCTGGGCCCCCGGCTGCCGAGGCGGCAGAGGTGGTTCCGGTGGTCGAGCCTGTCGAGAGCATCTCTCCCCAATCGCCTTGCGTTCCCGACGGCGACGATGGACGCCGGGTGCGCGCCAACAGCAGCGAAGGGTCCTCGCAGGCCCTTCCGGGGAGACCAACGAACGAGTGCGCAGAAGGCGACGGGCGCATTTGTCAGGCGCAGCGGGTCAGGCGCAGAGGCCGAACTCGCGAGCCTCGGCCGCCTTGGCCTCGTCACTGGGGGTCGGCGACGGCTGCGAGGTCGGGGTGCCGCTCGGGCTGGGGCTCTTCGTGCCACCCGAGCCGTGACCAGGCTTGTCGGTCGGCGAGTCGGCTGCAGTGGTGACGTGCTTGGACAGGCCTGGTGTGAGCTCCTGGTCGTTCTCGAGACGGTGCCAAAGTCGCGTCGCCTCGGGCGCCCAGATCAGCCGGTTGTGGTCGGGCTGGTAGGTCTCCCAGGGCACGGTGATGAACTGGATGTTCTTCAGACCGATGTGGCGAAGCTGGTTGGCCAGCGTCCCCAGGTCCTTGATGTTGGACAGACCAGGGTCGGTGGTCAGGGACTTCGTGGCGGCGTCGAGGAACTTGTAGAGCTTCACCGGGTTCGCCAGAGTCCCGGCGGAGATCGCCTTGTTCGCCATCGAAGCGAGGAAGACCTGCTGACGCTTCATGCGCCCGATGTCGCCGTTCTCCGAGAGTCCGTGACGCAACCGGACGTAGTCGAGGGCCTGGTCCCCAGTGGCCTCGTAGGAACCGGCGGGCAGATGGATGTTGCCGATGGTGTCGTTGACCTCCTGCGGCACGCAGATCGGGATGCCACCCAGCGCGTTCACCATGTGACGGAAGCCGTCGAACTCCACCACGACGAAGTGGTCGACGCGGATTCCGGTGAGCTGCTCGACCGTCTTCTGCGTGCAGGCGGGGCCGCCGAGGGCGTACGCCGTGTTGAACATGGCGAGCCCGCCCGGAACGACGCTGCCGTCCTCCTTCTCACAGTCGGGACGCTCAACCATGGCATCACGAGGCAGGCTCACGCCGTACGCACGCTTCCGGTCCGCAGACAGATGCAGCAGGATCGTCGTGTCGGAGAGCCCCGGGGTGTCGCCCCCGATGTGGCCGCTCTGTCCCTCACGAGTGTCGGAGCCGAGCAGCAGGATGTTCAGCGGGTCGAGCGGCTCGCTGTTGTTCTCGACCTTGTCGGGACGGTCACCGAGCAGGCCGGCGGTGTCGATCTCGTTGATGTTGCCGTTGAGGTGGCGGTAGACGAAGACTCCCCCGAGCACCATCGCGAAGGTCACCACGATGGCCGTCACAGACGCGAGTCGAACGGCGCGCTTGCGGGCCAGGTCGTGGTCACGGTGGCGAGCAGGGTGGGTCACGGGTGCAGGGGTCTCTTCTGTCGGGTCCGGGACATCATCGGACGGTCAGCTGACTGAGGCCACGTCGGAGGATACGCGGACCGCTGTCCATTGTGTGCCGCGATTGCCGGAATCTCCACTCGACCGTGACGCGGGCCGATGTTTGAGGCGGTTTGTTACTGCTGCGACTGGTGCGGCCTCGACCCCAGCGGGGGACGGCCGCGGTCATTCGAGAAGGCAGGTCTTGGTGCCCCAGGCCAGAGTCGAACTGGCGACCTTTCGCTTAGGAGGCGGCTGCTCTATCCACTGAGCTACTGGGGCGGGGGCAGCAAGAGACGCGCAAGAGAAACCCCGCCGAGCGCAGGGGTGCTCGTGAGCGCTCTCGAACTACCCGATGGAGAGCCTACAAGAGGCCTGCCCGCCACCGACGACAGCCGCCGGACTCCGTTGCGTCGTTGAGGCGTTGCGTCGTTGAAGCGCTGGGTTGATGCTGGTCGGAAGGAGGAACAAGCCGCGGCGTCCACCAACGCTCGGGGTCGGGAGGGCGGCACGAAGACACCCGGGGGTCCATGGTGACCAGCATCGACCAGCGCTCGCACGAGACCACCGCAGCCGCGGTATCCACCGGCGGGCCTGTGGCCGGCGGCCTGATGGTGGCCGGGCTCTTGATCAACGTCGGGTTCACCCTTGTGCACCCGTCCGGGCACGAGGACGACCATCCGGCCATCTTCGCCGAGTACGCCGCGAGTGACGCCTGGGTTGCAGTGCATCTGGGACAGTTCGTCGGAGTCTCCTGCGCCCTCGCCGGACTGCTGGTGCTTTACCGGACGCTGCTGGTGCCTGGGGCGGCGAGCGTGGTGGCGAACCTGGGGGCTGCGGCGGTGATCGCCACTGCCGCCGTTTGGGCGGTGCTGCAGGGGCTTGATGGTGTGGGGCTCAAGCAGGCCGTCGACACGTGGGCCGTGACCACCGGGCCGGAACGGTCGGTCCGTCTTGCCGATGCGGAGATCATCCGATGGCTTGAGTGGGGCTTCCAGAGCTACTTCCGCGTCCTGCTCGGCTTCTCGTTCGCGCTCATCGGTGCCGCGGCCCTGCTCACCCGCCGTATTCCCGCTTGGCTGGGCTGGGCGGCCGTGCTGGCTGGCGCGTGCTCGGTGGTCATCGGGGTCGACGTCGGATACAACGGCCTGGCCAGCGGTCTCCAGGACACACTCAGTCTGGCGTTCCTGTTGATCGTCGTGGTCTTCGCCGTCGGCGTCCTGGTGACCGGTCTGCGCGACCGAGCCGGGCAGCCGCACCATGCGTGACCTTCACTGCCGAACAGGCACGCATCCCTGAACGTCGTTCACGACACCGGCTGCAGTGGCCGTTCCGCCGTCGAGGCAGGTCCGGTCGGTGGCTGATCCGGCAGCCGGAGCCGCTTGAGGAGCAAGGCGTTGACCGCAACGAGGAAGCTGGATCCCGACATGGTCAGTGCCGCGATCTCCGGCCGCAGCACCAGCCCGAACGCGGGCTCGAACACGCCGGCGGCGATCGGCAGCGCGATGGCGTTGTAGCCGACGGCCCAGCCGAGGTTCTGTCGCATCTTCCTGACCGTGCCCCGGCCGGTGGCCAGCGCGGTGGGTACGTCGAGCGGGTCCGAACGCATCACGACGACGTCGGCGGTCTCGATCGCCACGTCGGTGCCGGCGCCGATCGCGATGCCTAGGTCGGCGGCGGCGAGCGCGGGCGCGTCGTTGACGCCGTCACCGACCATGGCGACGCGTCGCCCGCCCTGCTGCAGGTCGCTGACCTTGCTCGCCTTGTCCTGCGGCAGCACTTCGGCGATCACGGTGTCGATGCCGAGCTGGTCGGCGATCCGGTGGGCGGTGGCGCTGTTGTCGCCGGTGAGCATGACCACATGCACGCTGGCGTCGCGCAGCGCGGCCACGGCCGCCTTGGAGGTCTCGCGGACCGCGTCGGCGATCCCGATCACCGCGACCGCGCGTCCGTCGACGGCGACCAGTACTGCGGTCTTCCCAGCAGCAGCGATCTGGTCGCGTCGCTCGCCGAGGTCACCAAGGCTGATGCTCTCGGCGTCCATGAGCCGCCGATTGCCGATGACGACCCGGTGCTCCTGGACATCCGCTACCGCGCCGTGACCGGCGACGTTGCGGAACCCGCTCGCGCGCAGCCACGGTACCTCGTGCTGGTCGGCGTACCGGGCGACGGCCTCGGCGAGAGGGTGCTCGGAGTCCCGCTCCACCGCGGCCGCGAGCTCGAGCACCCGGTCGGCTGAATCCTCGGCGACGACCACGTCGGTGACCTCGGGCTCGCCCTTGGTGAGGGTGCCGGTCTTGTCGAACACGACGGTTTGGACCTTCGCAGCGGTCTCCAATGCGGTGGCGTTCTTGAACAGGATCCCGCGCTTGGCGCCGAGACCGGAGCCGACCATGATCGCGGTCGGGGTGGCCAGGCCGAGCGCGTCGGGGCAGGTGATCACGACGACGGTGATGGCGAACAGCAACGCCTCGGTGACCGGACGACCGACGGCAAGCCAGGCCAGGAAGGTGCCGGTGCCGGCGACCAGGGCGACGAGCACGAGCCAGAACGCGGCCCTGTCGGCGAGCCGCTGCCCGGGCGCCTTGGAGTTCTGAGCTTGTTGGACCAGCGCGACGATGCCGGCCAGGGCGGTGTCGGCGCCCACCTTGGTGGCGCGGACCCGCAGCGTGCCGGTGGTGTTCACCGTGGCGCCGATCACCTCGTCGCCAGGTTCCTTGTGCACCGGCAGCGACTCGCCGGTGACCACCGACTCGTCGACCTCGGACTCGCCCTCCTCAACGACGCCGTCGGTAGCGACCTTGGCACCGGGGCGGACCAGCAGCAGGTCGCCGACCACGACCTCGGCGGTGGAAACCTCCACCGCCTGGCCGTCGCGCAACACCAGTGCCTGGGCGGGGGCGAGCTCGAGCAGGGTGCGGATGGCATCGTTGGCGCCGCCGCGGGCGCGCAACTCGAACCAGTGCCCGAGCAGCACGAAGCTGGTCAACACGGTGGCGGCCTCGTAGAACACCTCACCGCCGCCGGTGAGGGTGACCCCGAGCGAGTACAGCCAGCCGGCGGCGACCGCGGTCGCGACCAGCACCATCATGTCCAGCGTCTTCGCGTGGAGGGCACGCCAGGCCCCGTCGAAGAAGATCCACGCGGAGTAGAAGATCACCGGCAGCGACAGCACAAGGCTGAACACGTCGTCGCGCAGCCCGAATGGCGCGGCCACTTGGAACCCGAGCACCTCGCGGCCGATCGGCGACCAGAGCAGGATCGGCACCGACAGCACTGCGGCGACCAGGAACCGGTTGCGCATGTCGCGGACCATGTCGGCCATCGACATGGCCCCGTGCCCGCCGTGGCCCATCACCTCGTGCCGCGAGCTCTCCGGTCCCGGCGCAGCAGCCTCGTGACGCTCAGGTGCTCCAGGCGGCTCGTGGTCGCCAGGCGCGTACGGGTCGGTCATGGGGTCGCAGATGTGCTCGGGCACAGACTGGCCGGCGCAGTGCAGGCCGCAGTCCCGGACCCAGTCGCGTAGCTCGGCCAGGTTCGTTTCGCTGGGGTCGTAGGTGACGGTCGCGGTCTGCGCCACGGGGTTCGCCGCGACAGCCAGGACGCCGGGGCGGCGCGACAGGGCAGCTTCGACGACGTTCTTGCTAGTCGCCCAGTTCAGTCCCCTCGTCTGCAGCACCGCCGTGGCGCTCCCCCTGTTGGCGACGTACTGGCCTTGCTGGCTGTCGTCCTCGTGCTTGCCGTGCTCGTGAAGGGTCATGACGAGTGCCTTCCCTCGCTCGATGGGCCCCCCTTGGACGTGATTTCAGGCCACCACGGCTGCCGCCTCTCTCGGTGGTTCATCCCACTGTCCTCACTTACCCCCGGGGGGTATGAGACCTACCATACCCCCCGGGGGTAGAAGTTCAAGAGGTTCTGACCCCGATTTCGGTGACGGCCGCAGAGCGGCTCACGCGCAGGTGCCTTGACCCATGGAGGCGGCGACCAGCACCTGGCTGAAGCTCGTTGAGTCGTGCTACGACCTCGGGGTGGGCGCTGGCGTCGAGCCAGCCACCGCCGCCGGAGTCATGTAAGGCCGCAGAGGTCCGTGTGCCTGCATCAGGTCCATTCACCCGGCTCTCTACAACCACCGCGCATGCAGCTCAGCACGCCGCCCGCACGTCAGTATCCGCACGACAGGCGGACCAGGTCGGGTGGATAACAGCCACTGATCCACTAGGGAAGTTCGGGAATCCGCTCCAGAAGAACCCTGGCACAGCCGCTACCTGCGCGGATGCAGTTCTCTTCGACTCGGTCCCAGAGGTCAACGGTTGAGGAGAAGCAGCAGCAGGGCCGTCACCAGGGCGGACAGCAGGAGGGAGCCCAGGCACCCGAGACGGTTGCTGAAGAAGAAGAACACTGCACCACTCCACATCGTCGATATCTCCGACGTGGAGTGCCCCCGGGTCCTGCCGTTCCAACGGTGTTCCGCAGCACAGCGGCCACCTCGGCGTAGCTCGTGCCCCGGTAGGCGGTTGACGCGTTTCCCCGTCCCCCGATCTGGGCACGGGATGAAGCGGACCAAACATCTGAGAACTAGCACTTTCTGGAACGAAAGGCGGCCGATCGTGGCACCCGGAATCACCCTCGTCATCCTCGGCGCGATCCTGGCCTTCGCCGTACGCACCGACGCATCGGTCGTCGACCTGCAGACGGTTGGTCTGATCTTCATGTTGGCGGGAGGAGCGATCATCGCCTACTTCCGCCGGGAGAAGCACGAGAAGCAGGTCGTGACCCGTGTCGAGGAGAGCTCGAACGGCGGCGAACCGACGCTGGTGAAGCGCGAGACAGTCATTCAGGAGTCCGTGTCCGAGGCCGACGACACCGATTCGGAGAAGCACTCCAAACCAGCGTTCTGAGGCGTTCCGCATCGGCTTTGCCGGCTGCCGAAACTGTCGGTGCCTTGGTCTAGCGTCGTGGTCATGCAGGTGGAGGTCGAGGAGCTCGGGGCGGGTGAGGCGTTGCTGGCGTTCGGGCGTCTGCGCACCGAGCGGGAGCGGGCCTCGCGTGACATCTTCGTGC
>DATGYO010000178.1:0-2095 GCA_035297905.1 Nocardioidaceae bacterium | reverse complement strand
ACCGTCTCGCTGAGGCTCTCCTCCGACGCTCCCTGTCCTGACTGCAGCGGCACCGGTGCCCGTGCGGGCACGGTCCCGCGGGTCTGCCCGGAGTGCGACGGTGTGGGCATGCACGCGGCCTCGAGGGGCGGTGCCTTCACGCTGAACGAGACCTGTCCCATGTGCCGTGGGCGGGGCCTCGTCGTCGACGACCCGTGCCCGACCTGCCACGGCTCCGGTCGCGGCCTGTCGTCGCGGACGATCCAGGCCCGGATCCCCGCGGGCGTCAAGGACGGCCAGCGGATCCGGATCCGGGGCAAGGGTGCCAGCGGGGAGCGCGGTGGCCCGCCCGGCGACCTGTACGTCAACGTGAAGGTGACCGACCACCCGGTGTTCGGGCGCAAGGGCGACAACGTGACCGTGACGGTGCCGATCAGCTTCGACGAGGCTGTCCTGGGCGCGGAGATCAAGGTGCCGACCCTCAGCGGTGCGCCGGTCACGGTCAAGATCCCCGCCGGCACACCCAACGGCCGCACGTTCCGCGTCCGCGGCAAGGGCGTCCAGCGCAAGGACGGTCATCGCGGCGACCTCCTCGTCACCGTCGACGTGCACGTGCCCGCCGTACTCGACGAGAAGGCCCGGGACGCTGTCAAGGCCTACCGAGAGGCCACCGCCGGCAGCGACCTGCGCGCCAACCTGCTCGCCGGGGGTGCCCGATGAGCACTCCGCAGCGACCGACCAAGCGCCCCGCACGCACCGAGGCGCCGGGTCCGGACGTGCCGGTGTACGTCATCTCCGTCGCCGCGGAGCTGACCGGCCTCCACCCGCAGACGCTGCGCGCCTACGACCGCATGGGGCTGGTGAGCCCTGGCCGCACGGGCGGTGGCGGGCGCCGCTACTCCTGGCGCGACATCGAGATGCTGCGCGAGGTCGCCGAGCTGACCTCGTCCGGCATCGGGCTCGAGGGGGTCAAGCGCATCCTCGAACTGGAGAACCAGGTCGCGGCGCTGCGCATGAGGGTCGCCGAGCTCGAGCACGACCTCGGCGCCACTCAGTACGCCCTCCAGCGGACGATCGCCGACGCGAAGAGCGACAACCTCCCGGTCCTCCGACCGGCGGGCCACGCTGTCACGGTCTGGCGGCGCGGCCGGATCTGACCCTCGGGTCACACGCACCACCCGTTCACGAGAAGGACGACGCACCCATGGACGCATCGAAGTTCACCACCCGCAGCCAGGAAGCCATCAACACCGCGATCTCGACCTCGGCCTCCGCCGGTCACGCCCAGGTGGAGGCGATCCACCTTCTCGCCGCGCTCCTCGCGCAGCCCGAGGGCATCGCACGGCCGCTGTTCGAGGCCGCCGGCGTCCAGCCGACGCAGGTCGTCGCCGGCGTGGAGGCCGAGCTGAAGAAGCTCCCGGCCGCCTCGGGCTCGACGGTCGGCGCCCCGTCGTACTCCCGTGCCGCCCTGCAGATCCTCACCAAGGCCGGCGACATCGCCGCCGAGATGAAGGACGACTACATCTCGACCGAGCACCTGCTGATCGCCGCCGCGACGGTCGAGTCGCCGGTGCAGAAGCTCCTCGTCGACGCGGGGGCCACCCCTGACGCGCTTCGTGCGGCGCTCACCAGCGTCCGGGGCAACCGCCGGGTGACCAGCCAGGACCCCGAGGCGACCTACCAGGCGCTGGAGAAGTACGCCGTCGACCTGACCGCCGCTGCCCAGGAGGGGAAGCTCGACCCCGTCATCGGCCGTGACGCCGAGATCCGCCGCGTCGTGCAGGTGCTCTCGCGGCGCACCAAGAACAACCCCGTGCTGATCGGCGAACCCGGCGTCGGCAAGACCGCCGTCGTCGAGGGCCTCGCCCAGCGCGTGGTCGACGGCGACGTGCCGGACTCTCTGAAGGGTCGTCGCGTGCTCGCCCTCGACCTCGGTGGCATGGTCGCCGGCGCGAAGTACCGGGGTGAGTTCGAGGAGAGGCTCAAGGCTGTTCTCGACGAGATCAAGCAGTCCGAGGGCCAGATCATCACGTTCATCGACGAGCTGCACACCGTCGTCGGTGCCGGCGCTGGCGGCGACTCGGCGATGGACGCCGGCAACATGCTCAAGCCGATG
>DATGYO010000177.1:0-21560 GCA_035297905.1 Nocardioidaceae bacterium | reverse complement strand
CTTCGGGAAGAGCGCCCCGACCTCGTGCTCGACCTTGACCGGGTCGGTCTCCTCGGTCCACCCGAAGCGCCGGGCGAGGCGGCCGAAGTGGGTGTCGACGGTGATGCCGGGGATGCCGAAGGCGTTGCCCAGCACGACGTTGGCGGTCTTGCGGCCCACGCCGGGGAGCGTCACGAGGTCCTCGAGCCGCGGCGGCACCTGCCCGTCGAACCTCTCCACGAGGGCCTGCGACAGCTTCAGCAGCGACTCGGTCTTTGCGCGGAAGAACCCGGTCGGCTGGATCAGCTGCTCGAGCTTCTCGCGGTCCGCACCCGCCATCGCCTGCGCGTCGGGGTAGGCGGCAAACAGGGCGGGGCGCACTGCGTTGACCCGCTTGTCGGTGGTCTGCGCAGAGAGAACCGTGACCACGAGGAGCTCGAAGGGGTTGTCGAAGTCGAGCTCGCACCGGGCCTCCGGGTAGGTCTCCGCGAGCACCCGGTCCATCTTCCGGGCACGGCGGACGAGGGCGGTGTCAGGCACGCTGCTCATCGTACGGGGGCGCCCACAGAGGCCGCTTTGGCGAAACGGGTGGTGGATACGTCACACTGTGAGGTGAACCACCGCCTGGTAGGTCACCAGGCGTTGACGAGGAGGACCTCCCTTGGATAACGACGTGCTCCGTCATGCACCTTTGTTCAGTGCCCTCGACGACGAGGCGGCCACCGCGCTGCGTGCCTCGATGGCACAGACCAAGCTGCGTCGTGGCGAGGTGCTCTTCCGCGAGGGTGACGAGGGCGACAAGCTCTACATCGTCACCGACGGCAAGGTGAAGCTCGGCCGCACGTCGTCGGACGGCCGTGAGAACCTCCTCGCGATCCTCGGCCCCGGTCAGATGTTCGGCGAGCTGTCGCTGTTCGACCCGGGGCCGCGTTCCGCGACCGTCACCGCGGTCACCGACACCACGTTCTCCTCTCTCTCGCACGAGGACCTCCTCCGCTGGCTCGACGGGCGGCCCGCAGTCGCCCGTGGCCTGCTGACCCAGCTCGCCAGCCGCCTGCGCAAGGCCAACGACGTCGTGGCCGACCTCGTGTTCTCCGACGTGCCCGGCCGGGTTGCGAAGGCACTGATCGACCTCGCCGACCGGTTCGGCCGCACCGCCGACGACGGCATCCACGTGCACCACGACCTCACGCAGGAGGAGCTCGCGCAGCTCGTCGGCGCCTCCCGCGAGACGGTCAACAAGGCGCTCGCCGACTTCGCCTCGCGCGGCTGGCTTCGTCTCGAGCCGCGCTCGGTCGTGATCATGGACATCGAGCGCCTGGGCCGCCGCGCCCGTTGACGCCGTGCTCGTAGAACATGCATTGCCGAGCCCGGTGAGCCCCGCTCAGGCGTGAGGCGCCGCCGTCGTACCGCTCAATGCATGTTCTCCGGGCCCGCCCTGCCCCTGTTTCGGTCAGAAGCCGCCGTGCAGGTAGGCGATCTGGGCGCGCACGGAGAGCTCCGCCGCGCCCCAGAGCACCTGGTCGACGTCGGAGTACACCTTCTCGACGACGGCGCGAGGTAGGTCCTCGCGCGCCGGGTCGAGGTCGCGCAGGGCTTCGCGCACCTGCTCGAGCCGCTCCTTGCGGTGCGCGAGGTAGTAGTCGAGCACCGCGAGGGCATCGCCGATGACCGGCCCGTGGCCGGGCCACACAGCACCGACCTCCTGGGCCTCGGCGAGGGCGTGCAGGCGGTGGAGCGAGTCGAGGTAGGCCCCGAGCCGCCCGTCCGGGTGCGCGACGACGGTCGTACCCCGGCCGAGAACGGTGTCGCCGGTGAGCACCGCTCGATCCGCGGGGAGCACGAACGACAGCGAGTCCGAGGTGTGCCCGGGAGTGCCGACGACGCGGATCTCGAGCCCGTCGACCTCCACCACGTCACCGTCGACGAGCCCTTCGGACCCCAGGCGGTGGCTCGGGTCGAGCGCGCGGACGCCGCAGCCCATCCGCTCGGCGAAGGTCCGCGCGGCCTCGGAGTGGTCCGCGTGGCCGTGGGTGAGGAGTACGACGGCTACTGTCCCTGCTGCCTCGGCGACCGCGTCGAGGTGCTCGGCGATCTCCGGCCCGGGGTCGACCACCACCGAGCGACGGCCGCCCGGCTCGCGCAGCACCCAGGTGTTGGTGCCGTCGAGGGTCATGATGTTCGGGTTCGGTGCGAGCACGCAGCGCGCCCGCTCGCCGAAGGAGCCACCGGCCCAGGCGGTCACGAGCCCAGCCTCCCCCCGACGTTCTCCGCAAGCGCGACCAGATGAGCGGGCAGCTCGAGGAACGCCGCATCGCCCTCGACGATCCCCGCAGGCTCCACCGTCGTCAGGTCTCTCCGGGTGGCCGCGTCGAGCACGGCCGCCGGGGTGGTGCAGTCGAAGAGCTCGAGGAAGGTGCAGTACTGCGGCGGGAGCACGAGCATCTCCTGCTCGTTGGCCGCCGTGATCGCGTCACGCACGGACAGCCAGGTCACCTCGACCGACTCGGTCGAGACGTCGCGCGTCTCCTGTCCCGGCGGCAGCTCGGCGACGAAGAACCACGTCATGTAGCGGCGTGGCTCGAACACGGGCGTGAGCCACGCGCCCCAGACCCGGAGCAGGTCCGACCGCAGCTTGAGGCCCCGCTGCGACAGGAAGTCGGTGAAGGAGAGCTCCCGCGCCTCCAGCCGGCGGCGGTCCTCTTCCCAGTCGGGTCCGGTGGTGTCCTCGACGATGCTGTCCTCGGTGGGACCGGCGAAGAGGACACCCGACTCCTCGAACGTCTCGCGGACCGCCGCGCACACCAGCGCACGCGCCAGCGTGACTTCGACGCCCATGTGGGCGGCCCACTCCTGGGGCGAGGGACCGACCCAGTCAACGGCGTGGTCGAAGTCGCGCGGGTCGACGCCGCCGCCGGGGAAGACGGCCATCCCACCCGCGAACGCCATGTCGAGGTGGCGGCGCAGCAGGTACACCTCGAGCGCCCCCGGCACGGGCTCCTCGCCCTCGCGAAGCAGCACGATCGTGGCGGCGTTGCGGGGCTCCGCGGGTGTGCTCGTGCCGTCGACGAACCCGCGGACCTGCTCGACCATGTGCGGCGGCAGCTGTCGCAGGGCGTCCATCAGACCTCGACGACCAGCTCGACCTCGACCGGCGCGTCCAGGGGCAGCACCGGCACCCCGACCGCGGAGCGGGCGTGACGACCGGCTTCACCGAAGACCTCGCCCAGGAGCTCCGAGGCACCGTTGGCCACTCCCGGCTGGCCGGTGAAGTCGGGCGTGGACGCGACGAACGCCACGACCTTCACGACCCGCTTCACGCTCGACAGGTCACCGACCTCTGCGCGGACCGCGGCGAGCGCGTTGAGCACGCACTGCCGCGCGCACTCCACCGCCTCCTCCGGGCTGACCTCTCCCCCGACCTTGCCGGTGGTGATCAGCTGGCCTTCGCGCATCGGCAGCTGGCCGGAGGTGAAGACGTGGTTGCCGCTGCGGACGGCCGGGATGTAGGCCGCGACCGGCTTGGCCACGTCGGGCACCGAGAGGCCGAGAGCGGAGAGTCGCTCCTCCGGGGTGGTCACCTCGCCGCTCACTGCTTCGGGCGCTTGAAGTAGGCGACCAGGTTCTCCGGGTTCATGCCCGGCACGACCTGCACGAGCTCCCAGCCGTCCTCGCCGAAGTTGTCGAGGATCTGCTTGGTGGCGTGCACGAGCACGGGGGCGGTCAGGTATTCCCATTTCGTCATGCGCGCGAGCCTATCTGCCCCTGGCGTCACGCAGCAGGCCCACTAGGTTTGCCGTCATGACGCTCCCCGACGCGGTAGTCCGCTACGCCGCCCACGACGACGGGCTGGTCGACGTACACCTTCCGGCGACCCGCGGACCCGGACCCGCACCGCTCGCGGTCCTGCTGCACGGAGGCTTCTGGAAGCAGGCGTACGACCGGGTCCACACGCGACCGGTCGCGGCTGCGCTGGCTGCTGAGGGGTACGTCGTCGCGACACCGGAGTACCGACGCGTCGGGGGCGGGGGCGGCTGGCCGACCACGGCGGACGACGTGGACACGGCGGTCGGGATGCTGCCCGAGCTCCTCGAAGGGCTGGGGGTGCGGACGACCGGCATGAGCCTCATCGGCCACTCGGCAGGCGGCCATCTCGCGCTGTGGCTCGCCAACCAGTCGCACCCGGTCGACCTGGTCGTGGGCCTCGCGCCGGTGGCCGACCTGCGGGCGGCGGCGCGTGACAGGCTCGGCACCAGCGCGACGCAGGCCCTGCTGGGCGGCGAGCCGGAGGAGGTTCCGGAGAGGTACGACGAGGCCGACCCCATGACCCGACTGAGGGCTCGTCCCTCGTGCGAGATCCGGATCGTCCACGGCGACGCCGATGAGGTCGTCCCGCTCGGCATCTCTCGCGGGCTGGTCGAGGCGCACCCCTTCGTGGACCTGCGGGTCGTGGCGGGAGACCACTTCGCCGTGATCGACCCGACCTCTCCCGCCTGGCCGGAGGTGCTCGACGCCTTGCGCCAGCCACTCTTGACGGAGTGAGAGGCTGGAGGGCATGACACGACCCGCCATCGCGATCGTCGGAGCCGGTCCGGCCGGGACGATCCTGGCGCTCGGGCTGCTGCAGCACGGGTACCCCGTGACCCTGGTCTCCGCCCGCACCGCCGAGGAGATCCGCACGGGGCCGGTCATGTCGAGCCAGATCACCTTCGAGTCGGCACTCGAGGTCGAGACCACGCTCGGGGTCACCGCCCTGCTCCCGGCCTCACCGCCGCTACGTCGGATGGAGTACGACGTGCGCCGGCTCGACGGCACCCGCACCGACTTCACCGTGCCGCTCGACCACCCGGCGCACTCCGTGGACCAGCGCCTGAAGATCCCGGCCCTGATCGACGAGATCGAGCGCCTCGGGGGGAAGGTCGTGGTCCGCAACGCGAGCATCGAGGACCTCGAGGACCTCGCCGCGACCCATGACCTCGTGGTCGTCTCGACGGGCCGCGGCGAGCTGGCCGAGCTCTTCGAGGTCGACCCGAGCCGCTCGCCGTACTCCTCACCGCAGCGCGTCGTCTCTCTCACGTACCTCCGCGGCGTCGAACCCTCCGAAGGGCCGGCCCTGCGCTACCACGCCGTCGAAGGCGTCGGGGAGTGCTTCACCTGCCCGGCACTGAGCGTCGACGGGCCCTGCGACATCTACGTCGTCGAGGGTGTGCCCGGCGGCCCGCTCGACCTCTGGTCCGACGTGTCGTCCGACGAGGAACACCTCGAGCGCCTGCGGACCGCTCTGGCCGAGCACTTCCCGAGCGAGTCCGACCGGGTGAGGGATGCCGCCCTCACCGACGCGAACGCCGCGCTCCGTGGCAGCTTCACCCCCGTCGTACGACGGCCCGTCGGCACCCTGCCGTCCGGGGCGGCTGTCCTGGGCATGGCCGACGCGGTCGTCCTGAACGACCCGCTGACCAGCCAGGGGTCGAACAACGCGATCAAGTCGGCGTCGTTCTACCTCGAGGCGATCGCCGGCCACGACGACGAGTTCGACCCCGGGTGGATGCAGCGGACCTTCGACAACTTCTGGCGAGGTTGGGCCCGGTGGGCCACCGCCTGGACGAACACCTGGCTCCAGCCGGCTGAGCCTCACCAGCAGAAGGTCGTGGCCGCAGCCGAGCAGCACCCCGGCGTTGCGGCCCAGATCGTGGCGGGCTTCGACGACCCGATGCTGTTCGTCCCGTGGTGGTTCGAGTCGGCCGAGGCGGAGCGGTTCCTCCGCGAACAGCTTGCCGAGGAAGGTGCGCGGTTCGACGTTCGCGACCTGCGCCGGGCGTTCGGGCAGTACGCGACCGGTGTCACGGTCGTGACCACCCGCGACGAGGCAGGCCGACTCTGGGGGATGACCGCGAACTCGTTCACGTCGGTGTCGCTGAACCCGCCCCTGGTGCTGTGGGCCGCGGCCAAGAGCTCGCCCTCGGTGGAGGCGTTCGTGGCCACGGACCGGTTCGCCGTGAACGTCCTCGCGTCCGACCAGCACCACCTGTCGCGTCAGTTCGCCACCTCGGGCGCCGAGAAGTTCGAGGGTGTGGTGCTCGCTGAGCCGACCGCCTCCTCCGACGTACACCCGCCCGTGCTCGAGGGCGTGGTCGCGCACTTCGTCTGCCGCAAGACCGAGACCGTCGACGGCGGCGACCACGTGGTGTTCTTCGGAGAGGTCGAGTCCTACGGCGCCGACGGCGGTGAGCCGCTGGTGTTCCACTCCGGCGCCTACCGGCTCGCCACCAAGCACCCCGACGTCTGAGTCCTGCGCGCCTCCGACCTGCCGTTCCGGCGGTCTCGGCGGGGAGCGGGTCGGCCGGGACGGTGCGTAGACCGACAGGCACAAGTCCGCCCGAAGCGTGGAGGTCACGCGTCGGGCGAGGCGGGTTGAGCCACTTGTGCCTGTCGGCGTACGACGCGGCCGACGGGCAGCAGGACCGCACGCGCCTCGCGGCAGGCCCAGGTCAGACGAGCTTCGGCTCGGTCTTCTCGCGTACCTCGTCCTCGGTCACACCAGGTGCGAGCTCGACCAGCTTCAGCCCGTCGGGCGTGACGTCGATGACCGCGAGGTCGGTGATGATCCGCTGCACGACGCCCTTGCCCGTGTAGGGCAGGGAGCACTCGTTGACGATCTTGTACGACCCGTCCTTGGCGACGTGCTCCATCAGCACGATCACGCGCTTGGCGCCGTGGACCAGGTCCATCGCGCCGCCCATGCCCTTGACCATCTTCCCGGGGATCATCCAGTTCGCTATGTCACCGGCCGCCGAGACCTGCATCGCGCCGAGGATCGCGGCGTCGATCTTCCCGCCGCGGATCATCCCGAACGACGTGGCGGAGTCGAAGAACGACGCCCCACGGCGCAGGGTCACGGTCTCCTTGCCGGCATTGATCAGGTCGGGGTCCTCCTCGCCCTCGTACGGGTAGGCACCGACCCCGAGGATGCCGTTCTCCGACTGCAGCACCAGCTCCACGTCGTCGGCGACGTAGTTCGGCACCAGCGTCGGAAGCCCGATCCCGAGGTTGACGTAGGAGCCGTCATGCAGCTCCGAGGCCGCCCGCGCGGCCATCTCCTCACGCGTCCAGGCCATCAGAGGTCTCCTCCCTCGGAACCGACGCCTGCGCCGGGCACGTCCGCCGGCCGCGGCCGGACCGTCCGCTTCTCGATCTTCTTGTCCGCGGCCTGCTCCGGCGTCAGCGCCAGCACGCGCTGCACGAACACACCTGGCGTGTGCACCTGCTCCGGGAGGATCTCCCCCGGCTCGACCAGGTGCTCGACCTCGGCGATCGTCACGCGCCCGCACATCGCCGCGAGCGGGTTGAAGTTCTGCGCCGACTCGCGGAACACGAGGTTCCCGTGCCGGTCGCCCTTCCAGGCCCGCACCAGTCCGAAGTCGGCGACGATCGCCTGCTCGAGCACGAACTCCCCTGGCCCGTCGGCGGTCTCGAAGGTGCGCACCTCCTTGGCGGGAGAGGCGATCTCCACGTTGCCGTTCGCGTCGTACTTCCACGGCAGCCCGCCCTCGGCGACCTGCGTGCCCACCCCGGTCGCGGTGAAGAACGCCGGGATGCCGGACCCGCCGGCGCGCATCCGCTCCGCGAGCGTGCCCTGCGGGGTCAGCTCCACCTCGAGCTCGCCGTGGAGGTACTGCCTCGCGAACTCCTTGTTCTCGCCCACGTAGGAGGAGATCATCCGGCGGATCCGCTTGGCGAAGAGCAGGCGCCCTAGACCCCACTCGTCCACGCCACAGTTGTTCGACACGGCCTCGAGCTCATCAGCGCCCTGCTCCAGCAGCGCATCGATCAGCACCGAAGGGACGCCGCACAACCCGAAGCCACCTACGGCGAGCGAAGAGCCGCTGCTGATGTCAGCAACCGCCTCCGCCGCACTAGCGACGACCTTGTCCACAAGTCCTCCCTTGACGAGATCCCGCCCCGCACACATCGGTACGGCGGCGGCCGACCCTTGTGATCCTAGCCACGGCGCTCCGCTCGTGAGCATGACGCACCCCCACACAACTCACCCTCTGACGTGACTCGTCCCCACATGACCGAGGTCACAGGCGCTCCCGCAAGTGGAACCGCCCGCGTAGGCTCCGAACCGTGGCACCGACAACGGGCAACGACACCATCTGGGACGACGTACTCCTGCACGTGGTCACCGGCAAAGGCGGGACCGGCAAGACCACCGTCGCCGCGAGCCTGGCCCTTGCGCTGGCCTCCCGCGGCAAGACCGTGCTGCTCTGCGAGGTCGAGGGGCGTCAGGGCATCGCTCAGCTCTTCGACGTCCCTCCGCTGCCGTACGAGGAGACGCGGATCGCGAGCGGTCCCAACGACGGCGGCGACCTCTACGCGCTGGCGATCGACCCGGAGTCCGCACTGCTGGAGTACCTCGACATGTACTACCGGCTCGGCCGGGCCGGGAGGGCCCTCGACCGGTTCGGGGTGATCGACTTCGCCACCACGATCGCCCCAGGGGTGCGCGACGTGCTGCTCACCGGCAAGGTTTATGAGGCGGCGTACCGCAACAAGCGAGGCAAGAACGACCGGCAGTACGACGCCATCGTGCTCGACGCGCCGCCCACGGGCCGCATCGCCCAGTTCCTCAACGTGAACAGCGAGCTCGCCGGACTCGCCAAGGTCGGCCCCATCCGCAGCCAGGCCGACTCGATCATGACGTTGCTGCGCTCCCCGCGCACCGCCGTGCACCTCACCACCGTGCTCGAAGACATGCCTGTCCAGGAGACCGCCGACGGCATCCGTGAGCTCCGGGCGAACGACCTGCCCGTCGGCGCTGTCGTCGTCAACCTCGTGCGCAGCAATGAGCTCGACGACAAGGCCCGCGAGAAGGCGCTCACCGGTGAGCTCTCCCGCGAGCAGATCGAGAAGGACCTCGACCGGGCCGGCATCGAGGCCAACCCCGCGATGGTCGACGGCCTCCTCACCGAGGCCCGCGAACATGCCGAGCGACGAGCCCTCGAGGACGAGCAGCGCGAGCGCATCGCGGCGCTGGCGGTACCGACGTACGAGCTGCCCCGCCTTCCCGACGGGGTCGACCTCGGCGGGCTCTACGAGCTCGCCGCCTGCCTCTGCGAGCAGGGGATGGCATGAGCCCGAGCGAGCCAGGAGGACGGATGAGGAACCGAGGCCGGTCCACCCGACGTGTGGGGCCCCTGGCGGGCAGGCCCGAGGAGGCCCCTCACCTCGACATCGACGCGCTGCTCGACGACCCCGCCACCCACATCATCGTGTGCACCGGGTCAGGAGGTGTGGGCAAGACCACGACGTCCGCGGCTCTCGCGCTGCGTGCCGCCGAGCGCGGCCGCAAGGTCGTGGTGCTCACCATCGACCCCGCCCGCCGGCTGGCCCAGTCCATGGGCATCGAGTCGCTCGACAACATCCCCCGCCCGGTCCCGGGAGTCCAGGGCGAGGGACACCTCGACGCGATGATGCTCGACATGAAGCGGACCTTCGACGAGGTCGTGGAGAGCCAGGCGAGCCCCGAGAAGGCGGCCCAGATCCTCGCGAACCCCTTCTACCAGGTGCTGTCGAGCTCCTTCGCCGGGACGCAGGAGTACATGGCGATGGAGAAGCTCGGCCAGCTGCACAAGGACGCTCTCAAGACCGGCAAGTGGGACCTGATCGTGGTGGACACGCCGCCGTCCCGCTCCGCACTGGACTTCCTCGACGCCCCTGAGCGGCTCTCGAGCTTCCTCGACGGCCGGTTCATCAGGATCATGATGGCCCCGGCGCGTGGTCCGGCCCGGCTGATGACGGCTGGGCTGAGCGTCGTCACCAATGCGCTGACGAAGATCCTCGGCGCCCAGATCCTCCGGGACATGCAGACCTTCATCGCGGCGTTCGACACGCTCTTCGGCGGGTTCAGAGCGCGGGCACAGCAGACGTTCGCGCTTCTGCAGGCTCCTGGGACCGCCTTCGTCGTGGTCGCTGCCCCCGAGCCCGATGCACTGCGCGAGGCGGCGTACTTCGTGGAGCGCCTGGCCGGGGAGCAGATGCCCCTCGCCGGGCTCGTGGTCAACCGCGCCGGCACGGTGTCGCTGACCGGCCTGTCCGGAGACCAGGCGGTGGCGGCCGCCGAGCGGCTCGACAGGCTGGGCGACGACTCACCCGCCGTGACCGCCGGCCTGCTGCGGCTCCACGCGGACCGGACGCGAATTGTCGCGCGCGAGTCACACCTTCGTCAGCGGTTTGCGGCGGCGCATCCCCACGTGCCGACGGCGATCATGCCGGCGTTGTCGACGGACGTGCACGACCTCGACGGTCTTCGGCAGGTCGGTCAGCTACTCGCCGGTTGAGGCGACGCAGCACGCCCGCTGGCCGAGGAGGCGTCAGGCGCTCACGGAGACGCGGCTCGCGCCGGCGATGTGGTCCGCCTTCGCGGTCTCGAGCAGCAGGCGCCACGAAGTCACGTTGGGACGCTTGCGGAGGAGCGCACGGCGCTCGCGCTCCGTCATGCCACCCCAGACGCCCCACTCGATCTGGTTGTCGAGCGCCTCGGCAAGGCACTCGGTGCGCACCGGGCAGCCGGCGCACAGCTGCTTCGCCCGGTTCTGTGCGGCCCCCCGCACGAACAGCTCGTCAGGGCGCGTCTGGTTGCACAGCGCCTTGGTAGCCCAGTCTTCGTTCCACGTCATGATCGCGTCCCTCCGAGAATGTCCCGTCCGCTTCCCCTACGGACGGCGAGTCAGCCCCTTGGATAAAAGTTAAGGACTGGAGGCCTTCGCGAAACAGACACAGAGGGAGCAACTTCACATAGTCCTAAATAACTACTCGCCGAGGTCGAAAGGCCCTTCAGGCGGTATCGGCGCCGTCTCCCGCGCCACGGTCGAGCCTAGGGGGAGGGACCACCCAAGCGCAGTAGTCCTGACGTAGCACCTTCGGGCCATCCCGATGACCGACATGGCCGACACACCCGGACACAAACACGTGAAACCGGACGTGAAATGCGCTAGCGACGGACGAGGTCACCGGCTCCCGTACCCTTGGAGCCATGCCAGCCAGCAGAGACAGCCGTCTCGGATTCGCCAGCGTCCTCTCTCATCTGGGCGTCATGGCCGCCGTTTCCGCGGTCATGGGCCTCCTCGTGGCGGGTCTCGCCATTCCGTTCGCGGGGGTTGCCGGACTCAGCGCACGCAACGTCGCCAGGAGCATGGACCACCTCCCGGCCGACCTCACCGCGCAGCCGCTGTCGGAGCGAACCCGGATGCTGGCCAAGGACGGCAGCCTGCTGGCGACCTTCTACGACGAGAACCGGGTCAACGTGGACCTCGACCACGTCGCGCCGATCATGCAGAAGGCGATCATCGCGATCGAGGACTACCGCTTCTACGACCACGGCGCACTCGACCTCAAAGGCACGTTGCGCGCGTTCATCACCAACCAGGCCAGCTCGGGCGTCGTCCAGGGTGGTTCGTCGATCACCCAGCAGATGGTGAAGATGACCCTGATCAACCAGGCCGACACCAAGGAAGAGGTGGCGGCCGCCACGGCGGACACCTACGAGCGCAAGATCAACGAGCTGCGCTACGCCGTCGCGTTCGAGGAGAAGTACAGCAAGGACTGGATCCTCGAGCGTTACCTGAACATCGCCTACTTCGGCGACGGCGCCTACGGCATCGAAGCCGCCGCACGGCACTACTTCGGCACCAGCGCCTCGGACCTCAACCTGCGCCAGGCCTCGCTGCTGGCCGGCCTCGTGAAGAACCCGACCGGCTACGACCCGACGAACGACGCGAAACGCGCCAAGGACCGCCGCAACATCGTGCTGGCCCGGATGGCGGAGCTCAACGTGATCTCCGACAGCGAGGCCCGCAAGACCAGCGAGACGGGTCTCGGCCTTCACATCACTCCGGCCCGGAACGGCTGTGTCTCCTCCATCGCGCCGTTCTTCTGTGACTACGCGCGCGAGTGGCTGCTCAAGGACAAGGACCTGGGCCGCACCGTCGAGGACCGCGCCAAGCTGATCAACTCCGGCGGTCTGACCATCAAGACGACCCTGGACCCGCGGTTCCAGCGTGCGGCGGACGCCTCGGTCAGGAAGCACGTCCACCCGACCGACAACGCGATCGGCGGGCTGGCCAGCGTCGAGCCGCGCACCGGCGACGTCCGTGCGCTCTCCCAGTCCCGTCCCATGGGCCGCAACAAGAAGGCCGGCCAGACGTTCCTCAACTACGTGGTCCCGCCGGAGTACGGCGACGCCAACGGCTTCCAGGCCGGTTCGACGTTCAAGGTGTTCGTCCTGTCCGCCGCGATCAAGCAGGGCATCCCGCTCTCCACCCAGATCGCCGCCCCGCAGAGCATCTCGATCCCGATCAGCCGCTACCGCGACTGCGACGGGTACGTCGGGGGCGCGGACGTGTGGTCACCGGAGAACTCCACCGGCTCGGGCACGTTCAACCTCTACACCGGCACCCAGATGTCGGTGAACACGTTCTTCGCCCAGCTCGAGCTGCGCACCGGCCTGTGCCAGCCGGTCAAGCTCGCGAGGGCGATGGGCGTGACCGTCCCCGACAACCAGGTCTACCCGCCCTTCACCCTCGGCATCGTGAACACCGACCCGCTGACCATGGCGCAGGCCTACGCAACCTTCCCGGGGCGGGGCCTGCACTGCGACGCACGGCCCGTGACGGAGATCCTGAACAGCAAGGGCAAGGTCCTCAAGGACTACCCCAAGGACTGTCAGCAGGTCCTTCCTCGCGACGTGGCCGACGCCGTGAACGACATCCTCAAGGGAGTCCAGGAGCCCGGCGGGTTCGGCTACAGCGCCAACATCAACCTGAGCCAGCCCTCGGCCGGCAAGACGGGGACGATCAACAAGAACATGGCCGTGTGGTTCATCGGCTACACGCCGGACCTCGCGACGGCCTCCATGATCGCCGGAGCCAACAGCAAGGGTGAGTGGGTCAGCCTCAACGGCCAGACCATCGGTGGCCAATACATCACCTCCGCACACGGCAGCACGAACGCAGGTCCGATGTGGGGCGACGCGATGAAGGTCATCCAGCAGTGGCTGCCCGACCGGAGCTTCACCTCGCCCGACCCGCGCACGATCAAGGGCAAGCTGGTCACGGTGCCGAGCGTCTACGGCTACTCCCCGGAGGAGGCGGCCAAGAAGCTGCGTGCCCTGGGCCTGTCGCCGGTCATCGGGCCCACGGTCGACTCGTCCAACGCCTACGGCACGGTGGCCTACACCGACCCGGGTTCGGGCGCCGAGGTCGGCTCCGGGAGCTCGATCACCATCTACATCTCCGACGGCACGCCCTACGTCCCGCCGCAGCCCCAGCCCCAGCCGCAGCCCCAGCCGCAGCCCAAGCCGGGCGGCGGCACGGGCGGCGACAAGAAGCCCGGAGGTGGCGGCGACCAGAAGCCGGGTGGCGGGAACCGCTAACCGAGCTGGCGGCGCACCTCTGCAGCAACGGCTGCGCCGTCAGCACGCCCCTTCACCTGCGAGCTGATCGCCCCCATGACCTTGCCCATGGCGCGGAGGCCCTCCTCCCGGGCCCCCGTCTGGGCGATCGCTGAGGTGACGAGGTCGGCGATCTCCTGCTCGCTCAGCGGCTCGGGGAGGTAGTCCGCGAGGACCTCCGCCTCGGCACGCTCCTTGGCAGCCATCTCCGACCGACCGGCCTGGTCGAACGCCTCGGCGGCCTCCCGGCGCTTCTTGGCCTCGCTGCTCAGCACGGATACGACGTCCTCGTCGCTCAGCTCGCGGCTCTGCTTCCCGGCGACCTCGGCGTTGGTGACCGCCGTGAGCACCATCCGCAGGGTGGAGGAGCGCACCTCGTCGCGGGCCTTGATGGCGGTGGTGAGATCGGCACGCAGGCGGTCCTTGAGATCACTCATGGGCCCATTGTGGCAGCCTTGTCCGATGCGACCTCAGCAGAGCATCCTGACCCGCACCCTGGCCCTCGGCACGCTTGCGGGCCTGGCAGGCCTCGGTTACGCAGCCGGCTACGAGGTTCGCGCATTCACGCTGCGCCACGTGGAGATGCCCGTCCTGCCGCCTGGCAGCGCACCGCTGAGGGTCCTGCACCTCAGCGACATGCACATGACGCCGACCCAGCGGAGGAAGCAGCGCTGGGTGCGCGAGCTGGCCGCGCTCGAGCCGGACCTCGTCGTGAACACCGGTGACAACCTGGCGCACATGGAGTCCGTCCCCGTCGTGCTCGACGCCCTCGGGGACCTCCTGGACGTCCCTGGCGTCTTCGTGATGGGCTCCAACGACTACTTCGCGCCCTCGCTACGCAACCCCGTCCGATACCTGCTTCCTGACGACGGCCAGCGCAACGTCCACACCCCGAAGCTGCCCTGGCCGGACCTGCGCGACGGGTTCGAGGACCGTGGCTGGGTCGACCTGTCGAACCGGCGCACGCACGTCGAGGTCGGCGGCGTGAGGATCGCGTTCGCGGGGGTCGACGACCCGCATCTGGAGTACGACGACCTGGAGTCCGTCGCGGGTCCGGCTGACCCGGACTCCGACCTGCGCGTGGCGGTCGCCCACGCGCCGTACCTCCGGGTCCTCGACGCCTTCGCACGCGACGGCTACGACGCGATCTTCGCCGGCCACACCCACGGCGGCCAGCTGTGCCTTCCGGCGAAGGGCGCGATCGTGACCAACTGCGACCTCGATCGGGAACGGGCCAAGGGTCTGCACCGGCACCCTGCGAGGTCGCGCCCCGGTGACCCGGGCAGCTCCTGGCTGCACGTGTCCGCCGGGCTCGGCACGTCACCGTACGCCCCTGTGCGGTTCGCCTGCCGTCCCGAGGCGTCGCTCGTGACGCTCACCGCCCGGTGACCGGTCCCGGTTTCGTGGCATCCCGAGGGCTCGGGTAGACTCCCCACGCCGTCAAGGGCAATCGGGCTGTGGCGCAGTTTGGTAGCGCGCGTCGTTCGGGACGACGAGGCCGCAGGTTCAAATCCTGTCAGCCCGACAGAGGCGAAGAGCCCCAGGACACCACCGTCCTGGGGCTCTCGCGTTTGTGGGCCCAATGGCGGCCAGCTGATGCCGGCTCCAGGTGCCGTCAGAGGTTGATCGGTCGCAGCACCTGGTTGACACCGTGGGCGATCTGGCGGTTCCCCTTGTTGATGTCACGCAGCTGGTAGATCACACGGGCGTTGGCGTCGTTCTTGTCCTTGTCCACGAGGACGACCCGGCCATCGACGACCCGCACCTTGAGGGTTGCTCCCTTCAGAGCCGTCGGGAGCGTCGCGCCGTCGGCGGCGAGCGCCTTCTTGTACGTGACGGTGGCCCCCGGCACCACGTGGTACAGCAGCACCGACTCGATCTGGTCGATGCTGAAGCTCGAAGCGAGCTTGCCGAAGACACGCCGCTCGTGCACGTAGCGCTTGCCGGTGACGTCCTCAGCGAGCCGCCGGAACGCGCCGTCGGTCGGCGCGAACGCCGTCACCCGGGTCTTCCCCTTGGCGAGCACGCCAACCGGGCTGTCCGGCTTCGCCGCCAGGACGGCGCGGACGGCGTTGTCCAGAATGTCGAAGTCCCGGGCGTTCTTGTCGAAGCCGCTGCCGTCAGCTGCGAGGACCTTCGCAAGGCTGCGCGTGCCTGGCGGTGCGTCGGCCGAGGCCTGCGCGGGTGCGGCCGCGAACGCGGTTCCCGCGAGTACGAGCGTGGTGGCTGCTGCTGTGAGATGGCGGAACTTCATGGGTTTCCCTCCCCTTGAGGTGCACGGAGCGTGGCGGCTGCCACACCCGCTGTTCGGGGTCCCGGGAAGTGAGGATTGGAGTCTCGTTGAAATTTTCACGATTGGCCTAGGCCGCATCGTCCACGTCCGGCGCCCGAGGTTTGGCGAAATGCGCGTTCTGGCAAAATCGACCCATGGCTCAGACCCCCGGTGACAAGACCGAGCCCTCGCTGGAGCTGCCCCCTCTGAAGCTCCCGGGCTTCGGGCGTCGCAAGAAGGCCAGGTCCCAGAAAGCCGACGACGCAGGTTCCGAAGCGAGTACGTCGGCGGAGGTCACCGCGCCTGAGGCCGAGCCGGCGGCTGCCGCGGCCCCCCTGGAGGATCCGACGCCCGCCGACGTACCTCTCGGCGAGCCGTCACCGGCCCCACCGCCGCAGCCCGAGGCGACCCAGCAGATGCCCCTGGAACCCGAGCCCGAACCGGAGTCGGCACCTGTCCTGAACGGCACCCCACGTCGGCGGGCGAAGCGTGAGCGCTCCGGCCTCTCGCTGCCCACTGTCCCGGGCCGGGTGGCCGCTGCGGTGACGGGGCTGGTGGTCGGCGTGGTCGGCGGCGCGGCGACCTGGGCGGCGATGGCAGGGTGCGAGGCGGTCCGGGGGGTCAGCACGTGTGGCGGCGCCCCCGGCTTCTTCATCTTGGTCGCGATCGTGGTGCTGATGATCCTGCTCGGCACGTTGCTGCTGAAGGCCTTCAAGGTGGGCGACCCGGGCAGCACGAGCTTTCTCGCGGTCGGCGTGGTCACCGTCGTGGCCATGCTGACGCTGCTCGACGTGATCCTGTCGCCGTGGATGTTCGTGGTGATCCCGGTGCTGAGCGCAGCGGCGTACCTGCTCGCCCACTGGGTGACCACCCGCTTCGACAGCGAGCAGACCGGTCGCCGCGACTGGACCTGAGCCCTGGCGCGACAGGGTCAGGCGGTGAGCTCCTTGGCGACGAGCTCCGCGATCTGGGCGGTGTTGAGCGCCGCCCCCTTGCGGAGGTTGTCGCCGCAGACGAACATCTCGAGCGTGTTGGGGAAGTCGAGCGCCTGACGGATCCGCCCCACGAACGTCGGGTCGCAGCCCACCACGTCGGCCGGGGTCGGGAAGTTCCCGGTCGCCGGGTCGTCCATCACCACGACGGAGGGCGCCTGCACGAGCAGGTGCCGCGCCTCCTCGACGTTGACCTCCTCGGCGAACGTCGCGTGGACGGCTAGCGAGTGCGTGGTGATCACGGGCACGCGGACACAGGTCGCGGAGACCTTGAGGTCGGGGATGCCGAGGATCTTGCGGGACTCGTTGCGGACCTTGAGCTCCTCCGACGTCCAGCCGCCGTCCTTGGCGGAGCCCGCCCACGGCACGACGTTCAGCGCGAGAGGCGCCGGGAACGGCGAGCCCGCGTCGCCGAGCTTGTCCCCGATGGCCCGGCGGACGTCACCCGCGACGGTGCCGAGGCTGCGGTCGCCCGCGACGACCTGGAGCTCGTCGTACAACCTGTCCACGCCGGGCTGACCAGCGCCGGAAGCAGCCTGGTAGGACGCGACCACGAGCTCGGTCAGCCGCCACCTGGCGTTGAGCGCCCCCAGCGCGTCCATCATCGTGAGCGTGGTGCAGTTCGGGTTGGCGATGATGCCCCGGGGCCGGTTGCGGACCGCGTGGGGGTTCACCTCGGGCACGACGAGGGGCACGTCGGGATCCATCCGGAACGCACCGGAGTTGTCCACCGCCACGGCACCCTTGGCGGCGGCGATCGGTGCCCACTCGGCGGAGACCTCGTCCGGTACGTCGAACATGGCGACGTCCACGCCCTCGAACGCCTTCTCCGACAGCGCGACCACGGTCACCTCCTGGCCCCGGACCCGCAGCTTCTTGCCGGCCGAGCGAGGCGAGGCGACGAGGCGGATCTCGCCCCAGACGTCCTCGCGCTGGGACAGGATGCCGAGCATCACGGTGCCGACCGCTCCGGTGGCCCCGACGACGGCGAGGGTTGGCTTCTTGCTCATCTGGGTCACCGTCCGGTTCCGCCGTAGACGACTGCCTCGACCTCGTCGGAGTCGAGCTCGAATGCCGTGTGGGTCGCGGTGACGGCGTCGTCGACCTGCGACTCGTCGACGATCACCGAGATCCGGATCTCGGATGTGGAGATCATCTCGATGTTGACGCCCGCGTTGGCCAGGGCGGCGAAGAACTTCGCGGTCACGCCGGGGTGGGAGCGCATGCCGGCGCCGATCAGCGAGACCTTGCCGATGCGGTCGTCGTACAGCAGCGAGTCGTAGCCGACGACGTCCTTGAGCTGGGCGAGCGCGGCCATCGCGACCTGGCCGTCGTCGCGCGGCAGCGTGAACGAGATGTCGGTCAGGTTCGTCGATGCCGCCGAGACGTTCTGCACGATCATGTCGAGGTTGATCTGAGCCTCGGAGAGCGCCTCGAAGATCCGGGCCGCCTCACCGACCTTGTCGGGGACGCCGACCACCGTGATCTTGGCCTCGCTCCGGTCGTGGGCCACCCCGGCGATGATCGCCTGCTCCATGTTCGCCACCTCTGTGTCGTCGGTGATCCACGTGCCGGTCTTCTTGCTGAACGACGACCGGACATGGATCGGCATCTGGTACCTGCGGGCGTACTCGACGCACCGCAGGTGGAGGATCTTGGCGCCGCTGGCGGCCATCTCGAGCATCTCCTCGTAGGAGACGCGGTCCCGCTTGCGTGCGGTCGCGACGATCCGCGGGTCGGCGGTGAACACGCCGTCGACGTCGCTGTAGATCTCGCACACGTCGGCGTCCAGGGCGGCGGCGAGGGCGACGGCCGTGGTGTCCGAGCCGCCCCGCCCGAGCGTGGTGATGTCCTTCGTGTCCTGGCTGACGCCCTGGAAGCCCGCGACGATCGCGATGGCACCGGCATCGAGCGCGCGCTCGATGCGGCTCGGCGTCACGTCGATGATCTTCGCCTTGCCGTGCGAGCTGTCGGTGATCACGCCTGCCTGGCTGCCGGTGAACGACTGCGCCACCTGGCCGAGGTTGCCGATCGCCATGGCGAGCAGCGCCATCGAGATCCGTTCGCCGGCGGTGAGGAGCATGTCGAGCTCCCGGCCCGCGGGGAGAGGTGAGACCTGCTGGGCGAGGTCGATCAGCTCGTCGGTCGTGTCCCCCATCGCCGAGACGACCACGACCACGTCGTTGCCGGAACGCTTCGCCTCGACGATCCGCTGGGCGACGCGCTTGATGCCCGCGGCGTCGGCAACGGAGGAGCCGCCGTACTTCTGCACGACAATGCCCACGGTTCTCCTCAGGGGTGGCGGAAAATGCTTGGGAACGGGTCCGATTCTAGCTGCCGAGGCGTCCCGCCCCGACCGCCCGCCGGATCCCAAGACACCAGACAGGGGGCCCTAGAACGGGAAGATTTCCTGATCGGGCAGGCCCTACTGGGCCCGACACATCAAGGATTTGCGGTTTCGAGGAACTCCCCGGCTGCGGCGACCTGGTCCTGCTCACTCTCGAACTCGGCGTCGAGCCGGTCATGGGAGACCACCGACTGGAGTGCTCGGAGCGCTGCGCTTGCCTCGTTGCCCCAGTGCGAGACGTAGGAGAACTGCCACCACCACAGCGCCTCCTCGACCCGCCCCGCCTTGTAGTGGCGGAGGCCGTGTGCGAGCGCGGTGGCGATGCTCGTGAGGTCGTCGGAGAGGAGCGAGGGAGCGAGCTCCGGCGGGTCGACGTACGGGTCGAACACCTCGGTGTAGGCGTCGACCCCCTCGAGGAGGACGGCGAGCCGCAACCGCATCTCGTCGAGGTCGGGGTCCGGCCCGGCGTCCGGCTCGTACTTCGACACGGTCTCGAAGTCCGTCTGGACTCCGAGTCGCGCGCCGGCGAGCAGCACCTGGCTCACCTCGAGCAGGAGGAGCGAGATCGCGTGACCGCCAGTGGCCTCGCCGCGCGCGATCGCCTGGATGGCGAGCAGGAAGCTCTCGACCTGGTCCGCGATCTGTTGCGCGAAGTCCTCGAGGTCGCTGTGCAGACCGTTCTCCCCCGCGGCCGCAGCAAGATCCTCAGTCATCGACGGCTCGCCTCCCTTCGAACGCTCGTCCCAAGGTGACCTCGTCGGCGTACTCGAGATCACCGCCTACAGGCAGTCCACTAGCAAGTCGGGTCACGCGCAAGCCCATCGGCCGCAGGAGTCGAGTGAGGTACGTCGCGGTCGCCTCCCCCTCCAGGTTCGGGTCGGTCGCCAGGATCACCTCGTTGACCACCCCGTCGGCGAGCCGGGTCATCAGCTCCCGGATGCGGAGGTCGTCGGGGCCGACGCCCTCGATCGGGGAGATCGCGCCGCCGAGCACGTGGTAGCGGCCCCGGAACTCACGGGTGCGCTCGATGGCCACGACGTCCTTCGACTCCTCGACCACGCAGATCACCGAGGGGTCGCGACGCTGGTCACGACAGATCCGGCAGGTCTCCTCTTCCGCGACGTTGCCGCAGATGGAGCAGAAGCGAACCTTCTGCTTGACCTCGAGCAGCACCTCCGCCAGGCGGCGTACGTCGACCGGGTCGGTCTGCAGGATGTGGAAGGCGATGCGCTGAGCGCTCTTCGGACCCACGCCCGGAAGCCGCCCGAGCTCGTCGATCAGGTCCTGGACAACGCCTTCGTACATCAGAAGCCGAGCTTGCCACCCGGTGCACCGCCGGGAAGGTCGTCCTCGCCGAGGCCGCCGGCGAGAGGTCCGAGCTTCTCGGACGCCATCGCGTCGGCCTGGCCCTTGGCGTCGCGGTAGGCCGCCACGATCAGGTCCTCGAGGTCCTCGGTGTCATCGGGGTCGAACGAGCCGCGCTTGATGGAGACGCCCACCAGCTCGCCCGTGCCGCTGAGCGTGACCGAGACGAGTCCGTCGCCCACGGTGCCGGTGACGGTGGCCTCGGCGAGCTGCGCCTGCGCATCCATCATCTGCTGCTGCATCTGCTGCGCCTGCTGGAGCAGGGCGTTCATGTCGAATCCGCCCTCGCCGAACGGGTTTCCCTCGGTCATCGCTATGTCCTCTGCTGTCTGCTTCGGTGTTGTGCTGTCTCGGGTGCTGCACCAGTCTGCCCCCGCGGGGAAGCCGGAGAGCGGGTCACTCGTGCTGGATCTCCTCGATCACCTGGGCGCCCAGCTCACGCTGGAGGAGCTCCGCCCCGGCCAGGTGGCCGTCGTCGGCGTCGGGGTCGTCGCGATCGACGTCGTCGTCGGAGACGGTCGGTCCGCCACGCTGCACCACGCCCGGGGCGCGCGTGGCCTGGATCGCCCCACGCGCGCTGGCGATCGCATCGGGGTCGACCGGCACGCGCGGCGCCTGCGGCTGCGCTTCGGGCTGCGGGGTCTCCGGGGCAGGCGTCTCGGGCACTGCTGGTCGGACCACTCGGGGCTCGTTCTCCGGCTCTGCGCCCGGCTGCGCCGAGGGGTCGACGATCGCCTCGATCCGCCAGTCATGACCGATCACGTCGATCGCCGCCTGACGCAGGATCTCCTCGCTGCCACCGCTGACGAACGAGTTCCGTGCACCGGCGTTGACCAGGGCGATGGTCAGGGTCTTGTCGTCGACCGCGGCTACCTGGGCGTGCTGGCTCAGCAGGATCCAGGTGTAGCGACGCTTGAGCTTCACCGCGTCGAGCAGGTCCGGCCAGAGCCGGCGTACCTCCACCAGGTTCAGCCCACCGGACGCAGCGGGAGCAGCCGGAGCAGCGGGAGCAGCGGGAGCAGCCGGAGCGGGCGTGGGCGTGGCGGCGGGCGCAGACGGCTCGGCGCGCACGTGATCCGCGCGCACTGGCTCGGCGTCGCGGGGCTCACGCGCAGGCGCTGGGTCGGCCGCGGGCGCCGGAGGCACTGGCGACGT
>DATGYO010000176.1:0-35678 GCA_035297905.1 Nocardioidaceae bacterium | reverse complement strand
GAGGAGGTCCTGGAACTCGTCGAGCACGACCAGCGTCGGGATGCCGTCACGCTCGTGAAGGGTCAGAGGCAGGTCGAGCAGCTCGGACGCCGCGGTCTGGGTGGCCTCGGGGGTGGGGACCTTCGGGCGGGGGCCGAGCGTGAGCCCGGGGCCGGCGGCCGTCAGCGAGAGGCCGAGGCGGCCCCCGAGCGAGTCCAGATGGGCCTGGAGCCTGCTGTCCCGCAGTCGGGAGTACGACGTGGCGATCCGGACGCAGACCTCGGCCAGGGAGGTGACGCCGTAAAGGTCGACGTGCACGGTCCGCCACCCCGTGTCGCGCAGCCCCGCCGCGTGAGCGAGCAGCAGCGAGGTCTTGCCGAACCTGCGTGGACCTGCCATCCGGACGTGGACCCGTTCGGCGGCCGCCTGGCTCAGCCGCATCAGCTCCTCGCGCCGGTCGATGAGCGCGTCAGGCGCGATCGGGGTCTCGAAGGGGAACGGCCTCAGGACGGATGGCATGAGCGAAGCATACGCTTACGTATGCAAGAACCCATGCATGCTGAGCGGCGGGTCGGTGCCCCCTTCGGGCACCCGCCCTCAGGCGTGAAGGCTCATCGGTCCGTAGACCTGACGGTCGCCTTCGAAGAGCGTCACGGCGTCGACGCCCGCGTCGAGGAGCTCCCGCCATACCTCCCCCACCCAGCTCTCCGCGTCGCTCTGCGAGGGGAAGCCCGGCGAGTCGATGCCTGCGGGTGCCACCTCTGCTCCGGAGGAGTCCTCCAACCGCCACCGCCAGGGGGAGGTGCTCGACGGTTCGCTGCTGAAGTGGCTCGACGGCTCCAGGGAGTTGGTCATGTGGCGAGACTAACGGCCCCAAATCGGCGAGACCCCTTTGACGCCACCCAGGGGCCGTGGGAGCGTTCTCTCGAACAACTGACCTACGTCGGGAAAGCCGGTCCGAAGCCGGCGCTGACCCGCAACCGTAGGCCCCGTCCATCGTTTCACCCTTCGGACGGGGCGAGCCGGAACACCGACGTGGGACAGCGGCTCCCATCAATCCGTCGAGGTCTACGGGGCGGAGCCGGATCAGGGCACCGGCACTCCCGGCGTCCCAGCGGTCCGGTGACGTCATGTGAACCGCCGCAAAAGAAAGGGCCTCCTTTGCCCTCCGTGCTCATCCGCCGCATCGTCGGCGTCCTCTCAGCCCTCTTCCTGGCGACAGGCGCAGCGACCGCTGTGGCACTGCCCGCCCATGCCGAGGACGGCTACCAGTACTGGAACTACTTCCACCTCGAGAAGAACGCCTGGGCCTTCTCGAAGGTCGGGCCGGGCGACTACAAGCCCCAGGACGGCGCCGTCGAGGGCTTCCGCTACGGGACCTCCACCACCACACAGGGCATCGAGCCACGTGCCGACCTGAACAAGGTCAACTTCGACACCGTCTGCGACGGCACCGACGCCGGGACCGGGGAGAAGCGCGTCGCCGTGGTCCTCGACTTCGGCGACGAGATGGGCAACGGCACTCCCCCTGAGCCGCGCGCCGACTGCGCGGTCGTCCCGCAGGACGCCAGCACCCAGCAGATCCTCCAGGGGGTCGCCCAGGTGCGCCTCAAGACGGGCATGACGTGCGCGCTCGACGGCTACCCGCCATCGGGTTGTGGCGTGCCCGTGAAGGACGCCAAGGTGCCGGCGAACGAGCAGCCGGTCGCCTTCGCGCTCCCCCACGACGAGTCCGGCAAGACCCGTACGTCGAACGCCGCGGTCACGTCGGAGCCCCGGGACAACACGAACCTGTGGACCGCCCTCGGCCTCGGCGCGCTCGTCGTACTCATCGCGGTAGCCGCCCTCGTCATGAGCCGGCGCAACAAGGTCGCCTGAGACCGCCCGACCCCCACGCCAGCCGATGCGCCCCCAGAACCTCATCACCTTCCCCCGGATGCTCCATCCGGGGGCTTGGTGGCTGTGGGCGCTCGGCCTGGCCGCGGCCGCGAGCCGAACGCAGAACCCGATCCCATTGCTCCTGATCCTGGCGGTGACGGCGTTCGTCGTGGCGGCGCGGAAGAGCGACGCGCCATGGGCGAGGTCCTACGGTGCGTTCCTGAAGCTGGCGCTGGTGGTGATCGGCATCCGGATCGTCTTCCAGGCGCTGCTCTCGAGCGGGTCCCAGGGCCCCACCGTGCTGTTCACGCTGCCGGAGATCCCGGTGCCGGGAAGCACGGGCATCAAGCTGGGCGGCGAGGTGACGCTGGAGGCGGTGCTGCAGGCGTTCTACGAGGGTCTCCAGCTCGCCACGATCCTCGTCTGTGTCGGCGCCGCGAACTCCCTGGGCAGCGCACGCCGCCTGCTCCGGTCGGTCCCGGGCGCGCTGTACGAGGTCGGGATCGCGGTCGTGATCGCACTGACCTTCGCGCCACAGCTGGTCACCGACGCTGCCCGCGTGCGAGCGGCCCACCGGCTGCGCGGGCAGAGCGGCGGGCTCCGGGCGATGAAGCGCCTTGCGATGCCGGTGCTCGAGGGTGCCCTGGACCGCTCGGTCGAGCTCGCCGCCGCCATGGACTCCCGCGGCTACGGGCGTACGACGGCCGCGACCCCTGCCGCGCGAAGGCTGACCGGCCTGCTGACCCTCACGGGCCTGCTGGGCCTCTGCGTCGGCGTCTACGGGCTCCTGTCCGCGACGAGTGCCGGCTGGCTCGGTCTCCCCATGCTGGTGGCGGGGTCGCTGCTCTGCGCGGCCGGGATCTACTTCGGCGGCAGGCGGATCGGGCGCACGACGTACCGGCCGGACCCGTGGGCGCTCCCGGAGTGGCTGGTGGCAGGCTCGGGGCTGACCGCCGCCGCTGCGATGTTCGTCAACGTCCGGGCCGACCCGGCCGAGCTGGTGCTCGCGAGCATCACGGCCGTGCCGCCGGTCCCCTTGGTAGCCACGTTCGGCATCCTCGTCGCGATGCTCCCTGCAATCGTGGCACCACCGCTGCCCCGACCGGCAGCGCAGACGACCCGAAGCAGCGAGATGGAGGTGGCGGCATGATCGAGTTCGACCACGTGAGCGTCACCTTCGCCGGGCAGGCCGCCCCCGTCCTGCGGGACGTCGACCTGCGCATCCCCGAGGGGGAGCTCTGCCTGGTCATCGGCCGCACCGGCTCGGGCAAGACCACCCTGCTCCGCACGATCAACGGCCTGGTCCCCCACTTCTCCGGCGGCACCCTCTCCGGCCGCGTGGTCGTCGACGGCCGCGACACCCGCGAGCACCGTCCGCGGGACCTTGCGGAGATCGTGGGGTTCGTCGGCCAGGACCCCCTCTCGGGCTTCGTCACGGACACGGTCGAGGACGAGCTGGCCTACGGCATGGAGTCGCTCGGGCTGCCCGCCGACGTCATGCGCAAGCGGGTCGAGGAGACGCTCGACCTCCTCGGCCTGGCCGAGCTGCGACAGCGACCTCTCGCCGCCCTCTCCGGCGGGCAGCAGCAGCGAGTCGCGATCGGGTCGGTCCTCACGACCCACCCCCGGGTCCTCGTGCTCGACGAGCCGACCTCCGCCCTCGACCCCCTGGCCGCCGAGGAGGTCCTCGCGACGCTCCAGCGGCTGGTCCACGACCTCGGCATGACCGTCGTACTCGCCGAGCACCGTCTCGAGCGGGTGGTTCAGTACGCCGACCGCGTGGTGCTCGTCCCCGGCGGAGGCGGAACCGTGGTCGACGGTCCTCCGGCCGAGGTGCTCGCCGGCTCTCCGATCGCGCCGCCGGTGGTCGAGCTCGGGCGGATCGCCGGCTGGCGGCCGCTCCCCCTTTCCGTGCGAGACGCGCGACGCCGGGCTGCGCCGCTGAAGGAGGAGCTCGACGGGCTGTCCGCGCCCGACCACGGGTGCTCCCGGCCCGGCGAGGTCGTGGCAGGCACGAGCGATCTCGTCGCCGGCTACCCGCGGCTGCCGGTGCTCAAGGGCGTGTCCGCGACGCTCTCCCGCGGCGAGGTCGTGGCGCTCATGGGCCGCAACGGTGTGGGGAAGTCGACCTTTCTGAAGACGCTGGTCGGCCTGGCCACGCCCGACAGCGGCCGCGTCGAGGTCGGTGGTCAGGTGCCCGCTGATCTCAAGCCCGCCCAGCTGCTGCGCCAGGTGGGGCTGGTCCCCCAGGTCCCGGGTGACCTGCTCTACGAGTCCACGGTCGCCCGGGAGTGCGCACAGGCCGACAAGGACGGCGGGGTGGCGCCCGGCACGACGGCAGACCTGTTCGAGCGACTCTCCCCCGGCGTTCCGGGAGAGCAGCACCCTCGCGACCTGTCCGAGGGGCAGCGGCTCACCCTCGCGCTCGCCATCGTGCTCGCGGCCGATCCCCCGCTCCTGCTGCTCGACGAGCCGACCCGCGGCCTGGACTACACCGCCAAGCACCGGCTCGTGGAGATCCTCCGCGACCTTGCCGCCGGCGGCCACGCGGTCATGCTCGCGACCCACGACGTCGAGCTCGTCGCCGAGGTCGCCACCCGGGTCGTCGTGCTCGCCGACGGGGAGGTCGTCGCCGACGGGACGGTGACCGACGTCGTGGTCTCCTCCCCGGCCTTCGCCCCGCAGGTGGCCAAGATCCTCGCGCCGGAGAGCTGGCTGACGCCGACAGACGTGGCGGTGGCGCTGGCGGGCGTGACGACGGTGTCGCGGCCATGAGCACCGCTGCCGTCGTCCCGCTGCGGCTGCGCTCGACCGTCGCACTCGCGCTCGCGTCGGCGGTCGGTCTGGTCGGGTTCTTCTGGCCCTTCTTCGTGGAGCCCGGTGCTGCGCTCGACAGCTCCCACGCGGGCGACGCGCCGTTCCTGTTCGTGGCGATCCTGCCGCTGCTGGCCGCGATCGTCCTGGCGGAGCTCACCTCGGGCGGCATGGACGCCAAGGCCGTCGCCATGCTCGGGATGCTCTCCGCGGTGGGCGGTGCACTCAGGGCCCTGGGACCTGGGACGGCCGGGCTCGAGCCCAGCTTCGCGGTCATCATCCTCGGCGGTCGGGTCTTCGGGCGCGGCTTCGGCTTCGTCCTCGGCGCGACGACCCTCTTCACCGGTGCGCTGATCACCGGTGGGGTCGGGCCGTGGCTGCCGTTCCAGATGATGGCCGCCGGGTGGGTCGGCTTCCTCGCCGGATGCCTGCCGCGCGCCAGCGGCCGCCGCGAGGTCGCGGTCGTCGGGGCGTACGCCGCGCTTGCCGGCCTCGGCTTCGGCATGGTGATGAACCTCTGGTTCTGGCCGTTCGCCGCCTACGGTCCCGAGGTGACCTACGTCGCCGGCGACCCCCTCATCGACAACGCCCGGCGCTACGCCGCCTTCTACGTGACCACCTCGCTCCTGTGGGACCTCTGCCGGGGCCTCATGTCGCTCCTGGTCCTCCTCGTCGCCGGATCCGCGCTCCTGCGCGCCCTACGTCGCGCGGGACGACGCGCGGCGTTCGGCGCCTCGGCCGTCTTCGAGCGCTGATGGACCTCCACCTGCTCGGCACGGGGTCGGCCGACGGCTGGCCGAACCCGTTCTGCACCTGCGCCTCGTGCTCGAGCGAGCGTGCCGAGGGCCGGCTCCGCGGACAGACGTCCGTGCTCGTCGACGGGCAGCTGCTCCTCGACTGCGGCCCCGAGACACCGCGGGCCGCAGAACGCCTCGGCGCCGACCTGAGCGGGCTGCGGCACGTGCTGATCACCCACCAGCACCCCGACCACTGCTCCCCCGCCTTCCTGCTCTTCCGGTCCTGGGCGCGCGACGAACCCCTCGACGTCGTGGGCCCGCCGGAGGTCGTCGCGGCATGCCGGATGTGGGTCGCTCCGGACTCACCGGTCCGCTTCCGGCCCGTGTCGGCAGGAGACACCCTGCGGCTCGGCCAGTACGACGTTCGCGTGCTCGCCGCTCGGCATGGAGAGCCCGGGACGGCGGTGCTGTACGACATCGCGACGCCCAAGGGAAGGCTGCTGTACGCCACCGACACCGGCCCGCTGCCCGAGGAGACGGTGGAGGCCCTGAGGGGCGCAGCGTTCGACGTGGTGCTCATGGAGGAGACCTTCGGCGACCTCGCCGACCACCACACCGACCACCTGAACCTCGCGACGTTCGCGGACCAGGTACGCCGACTGCGGGAGGTCGGCGCGCTGACCCACGGCACCGACCTGGTCGCCGTACACCTCTCGCACCACAACCCGCCGACACCGGAGCTGTCACGCCGGCTCGACGCCTGGGGAGCACGGGTCGTGGACGACGGCACCCGGCTGACGACGCACGCCCCACAAGCCGCCGCCACTGCCTCCACCACCGCCCCCTCGCGCACTCTCGTCATCGGCGGCGCGAGGTCAGGCAAGTCGCGGGAGGCAGAGCGCATCCTCGCCGCCGAGCCCGAGGTCACCTACGTGGCAACCTCCTACCCGGCGAGCGATGACGACGAGTGGGGTGAACGGGTCCGCCGCCACCGGGCAGACCGTCCCTCCCACTGGCACACCGAGGAGACCCTCGACGTTGCCCCACTTCTGATGACGCCCGGCCATCCGCTCTTGATCGACTGCCTCACGCTCTGGCTCACTCGTGTCATGGACCACCACGAGGCCTGGGACGACGCGGCATGGTCGTCACGCGCCGAGAAGGCCGTCGGCGCCGAGATCGACAACCTGGTGGCGGCCTGGCGGAGCACCGAGCGTCGCGTCGTCGCGGTCACGAACGAGGTGGGTCAGGGGGTCGTCCCCGAGACCGCGTCGGGAAGAAGGTTCCGTGACCTCATGGGGCGGCTCAACGCCCGCATCGCCGCGGAGACGGAGGACGTGCGCTGGTGCGCGGCCGGAAGGGTCACCCGGCTATGACCGCGACCAGCTCGACCGGCAGCGACGGGTTCCGCCTGGCTCTCGGCACTCTCACGATCCTTCCCACGGCACCTCCGACGAAGGTCGACCGTGACGTCGGAGCGCGGGCCATGGTGCTCGCGCCCCTCGTGGGCGGCCTGCTCGCCGTCGTGGCCGGGCTGCTGCTCTGGCTCCTCGGCACGGGCTCGTCCGTCAACCAGCCGGCTCTGCCGGGCTCCCCGATCGCCGGCCAGACGTTCGGGCTCGACACCAACCCGTTCCTGTCCGCCGCCCTCGTCGTGGGGCTGCTGGCCGTCCTGACCCGGGCCATGCACCTCGACGGCCTGGCGGACACCGTCGACGGCATCAGCTCGGGCAAACCGGCGGCCGAGGCCCTCGACGTCATGCGTCGCGGCGACGTCGGCCCGTTCGGCGTGGTGACCCTGGTGCTCGCCCTGCTGCTCCAGGTGCTCGCCCTCGGCGTGCTCGTCGGCGCGGGCATGGGGCCGCATGCGATCTTCCTTGCGCTGGTGGTCAGCCGGCTCGCGCTGCCTCTGGCCTGTCTGCCGGGGATACCTCCGGCGCGCGCGGACGGGCTGGGTCACGTGGTCGCGGGCACGGTGACCCGCGGTCAGGCCGTCCTCAGCGGCGTGCTGGCAGTCGTGGTGCTCCTGCTCCTGTCGCTGGTCTCGCCGGGTGTGGACGCCTGGACCCAGGTGGTCCTCTTCCGAGCCGTCGTGGTCGCGATCGTCGGTCTCCTCGCCGGCTGGCTGCTGGTGCATCGAGCGGTCCGCCGGCTCGGTGGCGTGACCGGCGACGTGCTCGGTGCGGCCGTCGAGGTCACGTTCACCACCGTGCTCGTCGTGCTCACGCTCACCCTCTGACCCGATGCGCGCCACGGCTCGTAGCGAAACGGTTGCTCGCGCACCCCTCCCAGAGCGGTTTCGCTACGAGGCGTTCCACTGCTGCACGCGGTTCGCCCTCACCAGGACGTGGTCAGTCCTCTCGGACGCCGGGAGTGACGAACGGCGGCTTGGTGACGGTGAAGATCTCGCGACGACCGCGTACGTCGACCGAGACCTCGGCACCGTCGGTGACCTGGGATGCGAGCAGCGCCAGACCGATGCCCTTCCTCAGCGTCGGTGAGAAGGTCCCCGAGGTGACCTCCCCGAGCGGCACGTCCGCCACGAGCAGCACGCGCATCCCCGGGCGCGGAATGGCCCGGCCGTTCGCCACGAGCCCACGGAGCAGCCGCCTGGGGCCTGTCTCACGCTCCTGGACGAGCGCCGCGCGCCCCCAGAACGCGTCCTTCTTCCACCCGACTGCCCATCCCAGCCGCGCCTCGTTGGGCGTGACCTCCCGCGTGATGTCCTGCCCGTGAAGCGGGTAGCCCATCTCCGTGCGCAACGTGTCGCGCGCGCCGAGCCCGCAGGGCACGATGCCGTAGCTCTCGCCTGCCACGAAGAGTGCGTCCCACAACGGGCCGACGACCTCGTCGGGGACGACCAGCTCGTAGCCGCGCTCCCCGGTGTAGCCGGTGCGACAGACCACGACCGGGGTGCCGTCGAACTCCGCCTCTACGAACGACATGTACTCATGGCCGGTGGGGAAGCCGATCCCCTCCAGCACCTCGTCCGACCTCGTGCCCTGGACCGCCAGGATCGAGTGCGTCTCGTGCTGGTCCTCGATGACCAGCCCCTCGGGTGCGCCGGCGCTCAGCATCCGAACCACCTCGGCGGTGTTGGCCGCGTTGGGCACGAGGAAGACGCGCTCGTCGCTGTGCAGGTAGGCGATCAGGTCGTCGACGATGCCCCCGGTCTCGGGGTCGCAGCACAGCGTGTACTGCGCCTTGCCCGGAGCGATCCGGCGCAGGTCGTTGGTGAGACACGAGTTCACGTAGTCCGCGGCACCAGGACCCCGCACCACGACCTTGCCGAGGTGGCTGACGTCGAAGACGCCCACGGCCTCGCGGACCGCGGTGTGCTCCTTGACGACGCCGGCGTACTCCAGGGGCATCTCCCAGCCGCCGAACTCGGCGAGCTTCGCACCGAGGGCGACGTGCCTGTCGTACAACGCCGGCTGGTGTGGCTCCGCTACGCGGCGGTTCTCCTCGATCGGTTGCATGGCGGGAACCTACCGCAGTAGGGACATCGCGAGCTGCGGGCTAGCATGCCGGGAGCGACGAGGGACCGACACGACGAGGGAGTCGAAAGACGTGACGACGTACAGCCTCCGCAAGGGCGCAGCCGACAAGACCAAGGCAGACGTGGTCGTGGCCGGAGTGGTCAAGACCGACAAGGGCCTGGCAGTGGCTGCCGGCGGGGAGGGCGTCGGCTCGGCGTACGGACGCAAGTTCCAGCCGCTGCTGTCGACCCTCGGCTTCCAGGGCAAGCCAGGCGAGGTCGTGAAGATCCCGACCGCCGGCACGCTCAAGTCCCCGCTGCTGATCCTGGTCGGGCTCGGCGACGCCGCGACGCTCACGACCGAAGGTGTACGACGGGCAGCGGGCGTCGCGGCCCGCGCGGTGTCCAACGCCGCGACCGTGGCTCTCGCACTCCCCGCCACCGACGCGGACCACGTGCGCGCTGTCGTGGACGGCTACCAGCTCGGCTGCTATGCCTTCACCGCCTTCAAGACCAGCCCTGCCCCGGACGTCGCGGGCGAGGTCATCGTCCTCACCGACGTGGCCAGGCAGAAGGAGGTCGTGGCGGCGTTCGAGACGTCACAGGTCGTGGCCGCCGCCACCCGGCTGGCCCGCGACTGGGTGAACACCCCGCCCGGCGACTTCACTCCCGAGAAGTTCGCGGACGCGGTCACCGAGACGAAGAAGGAGCGCAAGGCCGCCAAGGTCACCGTCAAGGTGATGGACGAGAAGGCGTTGGAGGCCGACGGCTGCGGCGGCACCATCGGCGTCGGCCGCGGCTCGGCGAACCCGCCTCGGCTCGTGCAGCTGACCTACAAGCCTCGCGGCGCCAAGGCGCACCTGGCTCTCGTCGGCAAGGGCATCACCTACGACTCCGGCGGGCTCAGCCTCAAGCCGGCGGCCTCCATGATGACGATGAAGTGCGACATGGCCGGCGCGGCCTCGGTCGTCGCGGCGACCTTCGCGATCGCCGAGCTCGGGCTGCCCATCGCCGTCACGACGTACGCCCCCATGGCGGAGAACATGGTCTCGGGCACCTCGACCAGGCCCGGCGACGTCGTGACGATCTACGGCGGCAAGACCGTCGAGGTCCTCAACACCGACGCCGAGGGCCGGCTGGTCCTCGCCGACGCGCTCGTGAAGGCCACCGAGGACAAGCCCGACGTGATCGTCGATGTCGCCACCCTGACCGGCGCGTGCGTCGTGGCGCTCGGCGACCGGGTGGCCGGGCTGCTCGGCAACGACGAGGAGCTGGTGGCGCAGGTGAAGGACGCCGGTGACCGCGTCGGCGAGGCGTTCTGGCCGCTGCCCATCACCGACGAGATGGGCGAGAAGGTCCGGAGCAACACCAAGGTCGCCGACCTCGCCCAGCACAACTCCGAGCGCTGGGGCGGGACGCTGTACGCCGCGGCGTTCCTTCGGGAGTTCGTGGGCGACCACCGGTGGGCCCACCTCGACATCGCGGGACCGGCCTTCAACGAGAAGGCCGCCTACGGGTACATCACTCCGGGCGGGACGGGGATGTCGGTGGCGACCCTCGTCGAGCTCGCCGACCACCTGTCGAAGGGCTGACCGCCTCAGCTGCCGGTGGCCTTCTTCCTCCGGTTGTACTCACGCATGCGGGCGGGGTAGCCGACGACAGCGGCGTCGTAGGACGGCACACCGTGCTTGTTGGCGAAGCGATGCGCCCAGTCGACGGAGGGGACGCGGCGACGGGTCCACTCACCGTCGTGCGCGACCAGCATCAGCGTCACGTCCGACACCGCGGTGCGCGGCTCGACGAATCCCTCGACGCCACGACGGGTCCGGGCGAACTCCTCCAGGTGCTTCTCGTCGGCGCTGTCGGCGGGCCGGACCGTCGTCGGTCCCCTGCCTCCGGGCCGTGGCAGCCGGGTGCGCCGGCCACGCCGCCTGAAGCGATCCATCAAACCCATTTCTCAAGTGTGGCTCACGGTCCTGAGAAATCCCGGCAATCACCCGGGGCGACGCACCCTGCAAGCGCCGGCCAGTCGCGGCCGGCAGCGCGGCGAGGGTCGTTGTGGACATGGTGACCAATGGTGGAAAGATGGGCGCGACGGGCGACCCCTTACATGTGAAGAGACCGGAGGAGCAGGTGGCGGACGCGAACCAGAGCGGAGCCGAAGACAACTTCGACGTGGTGATCCTCGGCGCCGGAAGCGGTGGCTACGCCTGTGCTCTGCGCGCGGCCCAGCTCGGCCTCTCGGTGGCCCTGGTCGAGAAGGACCGGATCGGCGGCACCTGTCTGCACGTCGGCTGCATCCCGACCAAGGCACTGCTACACGCCGCCGAGGTCGCCGACTCCGCCCGTGAGTCCGAGCAGTTCGGCGTCAACGCCACGCTCGAGGGCATCGACATGGCGGGCGTCAACAAGTACAAGGACGGCGTCGTCTCACGCCTCTTCAAAGGGCTCACCGGCCTTATCAAGGGACGCGGGATCACCGTCGTCGAGGGCGAAGGCCGGTTGGTCGGCCCCGACACGGTCGAGGTCGAGGGCCGCAGGCTCGTGGGGCGCTCCGTCGTGCTCGCCTCCGGCTCCTACTCCAAGACGCTGCCCGGCCTCGCCGTCGACGGCGAGCGGGTCCTGACCTCCGAGCACGCACTCGCGCTCGACCGGGTGCCCGCCTCCGCAGTGGTGCTCGGCGGTGGTGTCATCGGCTGCGAGTTCGCGTCGGTGTGGAAGTCGTTCGGTGCCGACGTCACGATCGTCGAGGCGCTCCCCCGCCTGGTCGCGGCCGAGGACGAGGCGGTGTCGAAGGCGCTGGAGCGCGCCTTCCGCAAGCGCAAGATCGACTTCAAGGTCGGCACGCCGTTCAAGGCAGTCGAGCACACGGAGAACGGCGTCCGCGTGACCGTCGAGGGCGGCGAGACCATCGAGGCCGAGATCCTGCTCGTCGCCGTCGGCCGCGGCCCGCGGACCGACGGCCTCGGGTACGACGAGCAGGGCGTCGCCATGGAGCGCGGCTTCGTGCTCGCCGACGAGCGCTGCCGCACCAACCTCGAGAACGTCTACGCCGTCGGCGACATCGTCCCGGGTCTCCAGCTCGCGCATCGCGGCTTCCAGCAGGGCGTGTTCGTCGCCGAGCACATCGCCGGGCTCGACCCCGCGCCGATCGACGAGGCGGGCATCCCGCGGGTCACCTACTGCGACCCGGAGGTGGCCTCGGTCGGCCTCAACGAGTCCGCGGCCAAGGAGAAGTACGGAGCCGAGCAGGTCGAGTCGCTGACCTACGACCTCGGCGGCAACGGCAAGAGCCAGATCCTCAAGACCGCCGGCTTCGTGAAGCTCGTCCGCCGCAAGGACGGTCCCGTGGTCGGCGTACACATGGTGGGTGCTCGCGTCGGTGAGCTCGTCGGCGAGGCTCAGCTTATTTACAACTGGGAGGGGTACGCCGAGGACGTGGCCCCACTGGTGCATGCCCATCCGACCCAGAACGAGGCCCTTGGAGAGGCGCACCTGGCGCTTGCCGGCAAGCCGCTCCACGCGCACACGTGACCCCCACCTCGTAGGGTCGAACCGCACGTCCGCTACACCTCAGCAGCACAGCAGTCCAAGCCAAAGGAGCGAAGGAACGCATGGCGACCTCAGTCACTCTCCCCGCCCTCGGTGAGTCCGTCACCGAAGGCACCGTTACCCGCTGGCTGAAGCAGCCAGGCGACCGAGTCGAGGTCGACGAGCCGCTGCTCGAGGTCTCCACCGACAAGGTCGACACCGAGATCCCCTCCCCTGTCGCAGGCACCCTGATCGAGATCAAGGTGCAGGAGGACGAGACCGTCGAGGTGGGCGCCGAGCTCGCCACGGTCGGAGACGAGGGTGAGTCCGCTGGTGGTGGGGGCGGCGCCGAGGACACCTCCGCGCAGGAGTCCGCGGAGGCCGAGCAGGCCGAGGGCGGCGAGGAGCAGAGCGCCGGTGCCGGCGAAGGCGCGGGCGGCGCCCCCGGCGAGGAGGCCGCACCCTCCGACGAGGAGGTCGGGCGCCAGACCGAGCCCCAGGGCGAGGTCCCGCAGGCGCAGACGGAGTCCACGGGACCTGCGCAGGAGACGGCCCCGGGCCCCGCCGACACGAAGCCCGAGGCGGAGGCCTCACGTGAGGGCACGAAGACCGGTGGCGGAGGCACCCCGGTGACGCTTCCTGCGCTGGGAGAGTCCGTCACCGAGGGCACCGTGACCCGCTGGCTGAAGCAGGTCGGCGACGAGGTCGCCGTCGACGAGGCGCTGCTCGAGGTCTCCACCGACAAGGTGGACACCGAGATCCCCTCGCCTGTCGCCGGCACGGTCCTCGAGATCAAGGTGCAGGAGGACGAGACCGTCGAGGTCGGCGCGGAGCTCGCAATCGTCGGGTCGGGCCAGCCCGCCGAGGCCGCACCCGCCACGCCGGAGCCCGCTGCAGAGCCCGCGCCTGAGCAGAAGGCGGAGGCCAAGGACTCCGACCTCGCCGAGGCCAGGGACAAGGAGGCTGCCGAGGAGCAGTCGAAGATGCGTCAGGACGGCGAGGCGCAGGCCAAGCAGGAGGCTCCGGCTCCGCAGCAGGCCCCGCCCGCTCAGGAGGTCCCCGAGCGGGAGGAACAGCCCGCTCCGCAAGCAGCCGCGCCCAAGGATGAGGGAGGCAAGGAGTCGGGTGACGGCGCCTACGTCACGCCGCTTGTGCGGAAGATGGCGGCCGACCAGGGCGTCGACCTCTCCCAGGTGCAGGGCACCGGTGTCGGTGGGCGAATCCGCAAGCAGGACGTCCTCGAGGCCGCCAAGGCCCAGAAGGCTGCTGCGGAGAAGGCTCCCGAGCCTGCCGCAGCACAGGCAGCGCCTGCCGCCTCCACCGCCGGTGGTGGGGCGCCGACGACCGCTCCGAGCCCGCTGCGTGGCAAGACCGAGCCGCTGAGCAGGCTGCGCAAGGTGATCGCCAAGCGCATGGTGGAGTCGCTCCAGACCTCCGCCCAGCTGACGACCGTGGTCGAGGTCGACGTCACCTCGATCGCGCGGCTGCGTGACTCGGTCAAGGCGGAGTTCGCCGAGCGCGAGGGCGTGAAGCTCTCCTTCATGCCGTTCCTCGCCAAGGCGGCCATCGACGCGCTCAAGGCGCACCCGTCGCTGAACGCCTCGATCGACACGGAGAAGGGCGAGGTCACCTACTACGACCACGAGAACCTCTCCGTCGCCGTCGACACACCCAAGGGCCTGTTGACGCCGGTGATCAAGGAGGCCGGTGACCTGTCGGTCGCGGGCCTGGCCCGCAAGATCGCCGACATCGCCGACCGGACGCGCAACAACAAGATCGGCCCCGACGAGCTGGCCGGCGGGACGTTCACGTTGACCAACACCGGCAGCCGGGGTGCGCTGTTCGACACCCCGATCATCAACCAGCCGCAGGTGGCGATCCTCGGCACCGGGTCGATCGTGAAGCGCCCGGTCGTGATCGACGACCCGAACCTCGGGGAGACGATCGCGGTGCGGCACATGATGTACCTCGCCCTGACCTACGACCACCGCCTCGTCGACGGTGCGGACGCCGCGCGCTTCCTCACCGACGTCAAGGAGCGGCTCGAGGCGGGCCAGTTCGAGGTCTGACCCGCACGACGCACGACCCCAGCGCCCGCTGTCCGTCCACGGCAGCGGGCGCTGTCGTGTCCGATACCCCGCATTACACGGATCGGTTGAAGGCGCATGCGAGAGTGTCAGCATGCGCATCGTTGTCGCCGGCGCGTCCGGCTTCCTCGGTCAGGCGTGGCGCGAGCACCTCGCTCGCGAGGGCCACGACGTCGTGCGTCTCGTGCGGGGGCAGGCACAGTCGGCGGGCGAGTCGAGCTGGGATCCCCATCGCGGCGTCGTCGACCAGGCCGTCATCGACGGCGCCGACGTGGTGGCGAACCTGGCGGGCGCCCCGATCGCGCACTGGCCGTGGACGGCGTCCTACAAGAAGACGCTCCGCGACAGCAGGGTCACGACCACGCGGACACTCGCCGAGGCGATCGCAGCCTCTCCACGAAAGCCCGCCTTCCTCGCGCAGAACGGGATCGCGGCCTACGGCGACCGGGGCGACGAGGTGCTCACCGAGGAGTCTTCTACGCCGGCGACGACCACGCTCGGGCGGATCAGCATGGAGTGGCAGGAGGCGACCCAGCCGGCCATCGACGCGGGTGCACGGGTCTGCATCATGCGCACCGCCGTCGTCCTGCACCGCAGCGGCGGTCTCATCAAGTCGCTGAACCTCCTCTTCCGCTCCGGCCTCGGCGGTCCCCTCGGCGACGGACGGCAGTACTTCCCGACGGTCTCCCTCAACGACTGGGTGCGTGCCGCAACCTTCCTGGCGACGAACGACGAGTGCCGCGGGATCTACATCCTCACCGGGCCGGGCACGACGACGAACGCGGAGTTCACCCAGGAGCTCGGTCGCATGCTGAACCGGCCGACGCTCCTGCGGGCACCCGCCTGGCCGATGCGCAAGGTGCTCGGCGAGCTGTCGAACGAGCTGCTCGGGTCGGTCCGGGTGGAGCCGAGCCACCTGCTCGCGGACGGTTTCAAGTTCGAGCAGGCGACCCTCAACGAGCGGCTGGCCTCGGCGCTGACTCCCTGACCGAGGCAACCCGCCACGGCATGTCCGGCCGCGGCCGTCGGAGCTCCACCACCCGCGTGGAGGCGGCATCCTGCGGCAGTGGCATGCGCGTTCGCCCGTCGACCGCGACGGCTCCGGTCAGACGGTCGGTCACCCTGAGCACCAGCCGGCCCCGGCCCTCACGGACCACCTCGAGGGCAAGCAGCTGCATGCGCATGCCGCCGACCCGGAGACCTCGGCGCAGGTAGCCCCGCAACAGCCGGACGTCCGCCGTACCGGCAGCCGAGCCCTCGACGTACAGCCTTCGCAACGCGGCGACGTCACCGTCGGCGAAGGCCCGGGCGCGTGCTCGGTCCCACCGCCGGAGTACGTCGGACGCCGGGAAGTCCGCGCCGGCCTCGGACGCCGTGACAGCCGGCGCGGGTCTCGAGCCAGAGGCCGCCCCCTCGTCGTCGGGCAGCACGGCGCAGGCGCCGAGCAAGAAGACCAGCACCGTGACCACGAGCCCACGAAGCAGAGGGAGATGCCAGGGCGGACGCACGCCCCCACTGTGGCCTAGGCGCGGTGCTTCCCGCTCTCGTTGTCCACAGGTCCCGACTCCTCCGCGATGCCTCGCACCCCGTCGGCTCGCCCGAGGTGGAGCATCTCGGCAGTCTCCTTGTCGGCGTGGTCGGGTGTGTGCCACAACCTGCTGGGCCACCACACGGCGGGCCCGAGGTCGTAGGACAACGCCGGCACGAGCAGGGAGCGGACCACGATCGTGTCGAGCAGCACGCCGAAGGCGACGATGAACGCGATCTGGGCCAGGAACAGGATCGGCAGGATGCCCAGGGCGGCGAAGGTGGCGGCGAGGACCACACCTGCGGAGGTGATCACGCCACCGGTCACCGACAACCCCTTCAAGATGCCCGGGTGCGTGCCCTGCCTGATCGACTCCTCCCGCACCCGCGTCATCAGGAAGATCGAGTAGTCGATGCCGAGCGCGACCAGGAAGACGAACGCGATCAGCAACGTCGAGGGGTCGGAGGCCGGGAAGTCGAAGACGTGGTTGAACAGGACCGCACTGATGCCCATGGTCGCGCCGAAGGAGAGCACGTTGGCGACGATCAGCAGGAGCGGCGCGGCCAGCGAGCGCAGCAGGAGCGCGAGCACGACGAAGATCACCAGCAGGATGGCCGGGATCACGATGAGCCGGTCACGGTCCACCGTGTCGCGGGTGTCCAGCAGGGTCGCGGTCTGGCCGCCGACCACGATGTCGGGGCTGATGTCGTCGAACTCCGCCCGCAGGTCACGCACCGTGCCGGTGGCTGCCTGCGAGTCGGCGTTGGCGGCCAGGGTGACGAGGACGACCCCCTCGCCGTCGACGATCTTCGGCTGCGGCTGCTCTCCCGGCGCAGGCGGCCCGGCCGGGAGCGGCTGCACCCCGTCCTGCGCTACCCCCTTGTGCGCGGACGCGAACTCGACGACCTCGGGGATGTTCTCTGCCGGCGTGACCACGATCGCCGGGCTGCTCTGGTCGGACTTGAAGTGCTTGTCGAGGATGTCCTGCGCCTTGACCGAGTCCACCTGGGTGAGGAAGAGCTCGGTCTGCGGCACCGGGTCCTCGTTCAAGGTCGGCACGAAGGCCGCGCACGCGGCGAGCACGACGAAGGTCGCCGTCCAGACGACACGAGCCCTCCGCCCGATGAGGCGCGACACCTTGCCCCAGATCCCCCGCCGGTCGGTGTGCTCCGACCCGTAGCGCGGCATCATCGGCCAGAACGCCGCCCGACCCAGCAGGACGAGCGCGGCCGGCAGCAGGGTGAGTGCGGCGAACATCGCGCCGGCGACACCCAGCGCGCCCACAGGGCCGAGGCCCTTGAGGCTCGAGAGGTCGGACAGGAGCAGGCACAGGAGGCCGAGGATCACGGTGGCGCCCGATGCCAGCACGGGCTCCAGCGCGGCCTTCCAGGCGTTGCGCATGGCGTCGTACTTCGACTCGTTGTCCCGGAGCTCCTCGCGGAACCGGGCCACGATCAGCAGCGAGTAGTCCGTCGCGGCGCCCACGGCGAGGATGAAGAGGATGCCCTGGCTCTGACCGTTGAGGTCGAGGATGTTGTTCTTCGCGAGGAAGTAGATCACCGCGGAGGCGAGCCCGAGTGCCAGCACGGCCGAGAAGAGAACGACGAACGGCAGCACCGGCGAGCGGTACACCACGAGCAGGATCAGCAGCACCACTCCGAGCGCGACGAGCAGGAGGATGCCGTCGATGGCACCGAACGCCTCGATGAAGTCGCCGAGGATGCCCCCGGGACCCCCGACGAGCGCGGCCAGCCCGTCCGGCGCGTCCTGCAGCACGTCACGGATGTCGACGACCGCCTTCTGCAGCTCCTCCCCGTCGGACGTGGCAAGGGGTACGACCACCTGGGCCGCCGTCTTGTCCGCCGACGGGATCGGGCCGACGACCCCCTGCGCGTCGACGTGCTCGACCTGCTTGATCTCCTCGACGAGGCCGGAGATCGCCTGCTGGTCGGCGGCGGTGAGGCCGCCATCGCGCTCGAACACGACGATCGCCGGCACGCTCTCGCTCCCGACGAACTTCGTGTACTGGTTCGAGGCGACCGTCGACTCGGCGTTCTTGGGCAGGAAGGCTGCGTTGTCGTTCTCCTGCACGCTGGAGAGCTTGCCTGCGAACGACCCGAGCGGTCCGCCGATGAACAGCCACAGCAGCACAACAGCGGCGGGAAGGATCCAGCGCTTAGAGCGGCCCCGGTATCGAGCCGAGTCGGGGCGACGGGAGGAGTGCGAAGTCGCCATCAGCGGGTTGCCTTTCGAGTGTGCGACCAGGGTGCGTGGGACCACTCGAGAATTTCGACACGGTCCGGTTCACATGATTCTCCACCATGGCCCCAAGCACCAACCCGACGTCGGGTTAGGCTCGGCTCCGTGAGCGACCTCAGATTCCAGACCGTCGGGTTCGGCGCGGACGCGGTGGAGTACGTCGCCGCCTGGGACCTCCAGCGCCAGGTCCACGAGTCGGTGGTGGCCGGCGGGGACGACACCGTCCTCCTCCTCGAGCACCCGCCGGTGTTCACGGCAGGCAAGCGGACGGAGCCGCACGAGCGGCCGTTGGCCGAGGTCGCTCCGGTGGTCGACGTCGACCGCGGCGGCAAGATCACGTTCCACGGGCCGGGACAGCTCGTCGGCTACCCGATCGTCCGCCTCCCCGACCACGTCAAGGTCGTCGACTACGTCCGACGGCTGGAGGAGGCCCTCATCCACGCGTGCACCGATCTCGGGGTCACCACGGCGAGAGTCCCGGGGCGCAGCGGGGTGTGGCTCCAGGCAGGCGGCGGCCGGATCGAGCGCAAGATCGCGGCGATCGGCATCAGGGTGAGTCGCGGGGTCGCCATGCACGGCTTCGCACTGAACTGCGACGTCGACCTCTCGTGGTACGACCACTTCGTCCCGTGCGGCATCGACGACGCCGGGGTCACCTCCCTGTCGGAGGAGCTGGGACGCGACGTGAGCGTCGAGGAGTGCGCCCCCGTGGTCGAGCGTCACCTCCGCGAGTTCCTCGCCTGGGCGCCGTACACGCCGACCCCGGACTACGAACCGCGCCCGGACCCGGCGAAGGTGCGCCGGAACGACACTTTGCGAGTCCCGGTCGTCAATCCTTTGCGCTGACCGCAGCGTCCATCATGCTGGGGCTCCATCGATTCGGGGGTCCCATGGAAGATCTGGTCATCGAGGCCTCTGGCCTGCGCAAGGAGTTCCGCACCCGCAAGGGCCGCCACATCGTCGCGGTCCATGACCTCGACCTCGCGGTCCCGGCCGGCGGTGTGCACGGCTTCCTGGGACCGAACGGCTCCGGCAAGACGACGACGATCCGGATGCTCCTCGGCCTCGCCCGGGCGAGCAAGGGCGAGATGCGGCTGTTCGGCAAGCCCGTCCCCCAGCACCTGCCGGACGTGATGCGCCGTGTGGGCGCGGTCGTGGAGCAGCCGAAGTTCGTCCCGACGTTCTCGGGTCGCAAGAACCTCACGCTGCTGGCCCGGTCCATCGGCGTGCCGCTCTCCCAGGTGGACGCGGCGGTGGCCCAGGTCGGCCTCACCGGACGGGACCGGGAGCGCTACAAGGGCTACTCGCTGGGCATGAAGCAGCGGCTCGCGATCGCCGCGACGCTGCTCAAGAGCCCCGACCTGCTCATCCTCGACGAGCCGACGAACGGCCTCGACCCCGCGGGCATCCGCGACATCCGGGACATGATCCGCGAGCTGGGCCAGAGCGGGGTGACCGTGCTGCTGAGCTCGCACATCCTGGCGGAGGTCCAACAGGTGTGCCATTCGGTGTCGATCATCGGCAACGGCCGGTTGCTCGCGTCCGGCGAGGTCGACGCGTTGATCGGCGAACGCGCCTCGAGCACGACGCGCGTGGTGGTCGCCGATCCGCCAGATGCCGCCCGCGCGCTGCTCGAAGCGGGCCACAGGGTCACCCGGGACGGGGAGGCGCTGCACGTCGAGGGCGTCGAGGACCCGTCGGACATCACGAGACTGCTCGCCGAACGAGGGATGTACGTGCGGGAGATCGTGCGGGTGCGCCCGGACCTGGAGTCGGTCTTCCTCCAGCTCACCAAGGACGACACGCTCCGCGCGGAGGGACCTGGGGCCTCCGCCCTCGCCTCCGTCGGGGGCTCTGGCGTGGGAGGTGCGGCATGAGACTGCTCCGCGTCGAGCTGACCCGGTTCCGTTCTCGTCGGGCGATCGCCCTGCTTCTGCTGGCCGCCGCGCTGCTGACCACTGTCGTGGCCGTGACGACGATCTGGGACACCACTCCCGCGTCGGCCGAGAAGCGTGCCGCCGCCGAGGCGATGGCACGCAGGGAGGCTGACTCGCCCTTCTACAAGAAGGAGCTGGCGCGCTGCGAGCGGAACCCGCAGAGGTACCTCGACCCGACGGCCACGGCCGAGGACTGCACCCAGATGATGCCCCGGGCCGAGTGGTTCATGGACACGCGGACGCTCGACCTCGCCCAGGAGAAGGACACCTCCGGGGCCGCGGTCGTCGTGCTCGTGACCGCGCTGATGGTCGTCGTGGGCACCACGTTCGCGGGTGCGGACTGGGCGTCGGGATCGGTCAGCAACCAGCTGCTCTTCGAGCCACGGCGGGGCCGGGTGTGGCTCGCCAAGGCGGGAGCGGTCCTCATCGGCTCGGTCGGGGCGGCAACCGTCCTCCTGGCCACGTTCTGGGTCACTCTCTACCTCGTCGCCGAGAGCCGCGGCATCCCGACGGGCGCGACGGTCCAGGAGGCGATCCGGTGGAGTGCCGCCCGGGGGGTGGTCCTCGCCGGAGCCGGGGCGCTCGGCGCCTACGCGCTGACGATGCTGCTGAGGCACACCGTCGGCACGCTCGCGGCGCTGTTCGCGTACGCGGTCGGTGGCGAGATCCTGATCGCCACCCTCCCCTTCGCCGGCGCCACCCGGTGGAGCCTCGGCAACAACGTCCTGGCGTGGCTCGAGAACGGCCACAGGTACTACGACGAGACGATCAGATGTCGCCCCGGCCAGGACGCCTGCGAGCAGATCGCCCACCTGAGCCTCGCCCATGGGGCCTGGTTCCTCGGGGTGCTGCTCCTGCTCGGCTCCGCCGCCTCCGTCGTGATGTTCCGGAGGCGTGACCTTCCCTGAGCCGACCGGTCGGTCCTCCCATATCGCCCAGGTGGGCAGTTTCTTTACCCTTTCTAGGGCATGCCGGGTGACACTGTCCGGGGCTAGCGTCTAGGACTCTGTGCCGTGTGCGACGACCCTGGGAGGAGGTCGTATGCCGCTTGCCCGCTGGTCCCGGGTGCTCGTCCCGGTCGCGCTCATCGTCGTCGCCGGGCTCGGCGTCGGTCTCACCCTCTCCTTGACCCAGAACGACGACTCCGAGAGCAACCCCGACTACAGCAAGGCCGTCCTTGCCGACCATCCCGAGGGGTACTGGCGCCTCGAGGAGACCGACGGCTCCTCCGTGGCCGACAGCGCGGGAGCGCACACCGGCACGACAACCGACGGTGTCGAGCTGGGCGTACGTGGCGCCCTCGCGCAGGGAGACAACGCCGTAGAGCTCGACGGCTCCTCGGGCTTCATCGGGGTGCCCAGCAGCCCGTCGCTCGGCGTCCGCGGTGACTTCACCGTCGAGGCCTGGGCCAAGCCCAACCGCGGCGGCTCGCTCGCAGGCGCTGTCCTCCAGAAGGGCGGAAGCGAGGAGGGCTTCGAGGACTGGGAGTACCGCCTCTCGGTCACCTCCGAGGACGAGTGGCGTGGCACGGTCTTCATCGGTGGTGACAACGTCACCGTGACCGACCCGGAGAAGGTCAGCACGTCTGAGTGGACGCACCTGGTCATGGTGTTGTCGGACCACAGCCTCCGCCTGTACGTCGACGGAAGCGCCGTGGCGTCCACGACCATCAAGGGCGAGGTGAACACCGGCACCGGCGTCCTCGCCGTCGGGCGGGCGGGCAGCCTGTCGAGCGACTACTTCAAGGGTGCGGTCGACGAGGTGGCCGTCTACGGCAGGGCGCTCGACGCCGACACCGTCGCGGCGCATCACCGGCTCGGCCTGGCCGGTTCTCGAGGGGGTCCGCGGGCCGCCTTCACGGCAAGCCAGCGAGCCGGGACGTCACCGCTCATCGTCACCTTCACCGACACCTCGACCGGTGCCCCGCACGAGTGGGCCTGGGACTTCGGCGACGGCACGAGCGCCACGGCCCAGGACCCGACCCACCGTTACAGCAAGCCGGGGAGCTACACGGTCACCCTCAGGACCAAGAACTCCTTCGGTGCCGATGTCGTGAGGAAGAAGCACTTCGTCACCGTCGTGGCTGCACCACGCGGCGCGGCCCCCGTGCTGGTCGGCGCGGGCGACATCGCCGACTGCAGCTCGACGGGCGACAGCCGAACGGCGGCCCTCATCGAGAGGATCGGGGGAACTGTCTTCACCCTGGGCGACAACGCCTACCCCGACGCATCGGCCGCCGACCTCAAGAACTGCTACGGACCTACCTGGGGCCGGTTCAAGGACCGGACCGCCTTCGCCGTGACTGGCAACCACGAGTACTACACGCGCGATTCCAAGGCGAACTTCGACTACTTCGGAGCTGCGGCCGGAGATCCGGGCAAGGGGTACTTCAGCAGCGACGTGGGCAGCTGGCACGTCATCGTGCTCAACAGCAACTGCCGCTTCGTCTCCTGCGACGCCAACTCGCCCCAGGTGAAGTGGCTGCGGAAGGACCTGGCGAAGCACCCCGCGGCCTGCACCCTCGCCATGTGGCACCACCCGAAGGTGAGCTCCGGCATCTACGACGACGACATGTCCGTGCAGGCCTTCTGGGAGGCGCTGTACGACGCCGGCGCCGATGTCATCCTCAACGCCCACGAGCACATGTACGAGCGCATGCGACCCATGAGTCCGACCCAGGCCGTGGACAAGGCGTACGGGATCACCCAGCTCATCGCCGGCACCGGCGGCAAGGACGAGCGGAGCATCGGAGAACCGCACCCCGCCAGCGTCGTGCGGAACAACGACACGCACGGCGTGCTCAAGCTGACCCTGCACGACGGGCGCGCCGACTTCGCGTTCGTGCCGGAGGCCGGGGACAGCTTCAAGGACGGCGGCACCATCCCGTGCCACGGTGCGCCCCCGGGCGGCGATCGCTGATTGGGGCGCTCCACGGCCCCGGCGTAGAGTGGCCGGCGTGACTCACGCGCCCACGTCCGACAACACACAGGCCCACAACACGCCTGCCCGCGGAGCCGCGTCGACGGGTTCGATCAACCCTGACGGCCGCAAGCTCCTCCGGCTCGAGGTTCGCAACGCCCAGACCCCGATCGAGAAGAAGCCCGAGTGGATCAAGACCCGGGCGAAGATGGGTCCCCAGTACACCGAGCTGCAGAACCTGGTGAAGTCCGAGGGCCTGCACACCGTGTGCCAGGAGGCCGGCTGTCCCAACATCTTCGAGTGCTGGGAGGACCGCGAGGCGACGTTCCTCATCGGCGGCGACCAGTGCACGCGTCGCTGTGACTTCTGCCAGATCGACACCGGCAAGCCCGAGCCGCTCGACCGTGACGAGCCCCGCCGGGTCGCGGAGAGCGTGCAGACCATGGGCCTGCGCTACGCCACGATCACCGGTGTCGCCCGCGACGACCTGCCCGACGGCGGCGCCTGGTTGTACGCCGAGACCGTCCGCGCGATCCACGAGCTCAACCCCGACACCGGGGTGGAGAACCTCATCCCGGACTTCAACGGCAAGCCGGATCTGCTCGCCGAGGTCTTCGAGTCCCGCCCCGAGGTGCTCGCCCACAACGTCGAGACTGTGCCGCGCATCTTCAAGCGGATCCGGCCTGCCTTCCGCTACGACCGGTCCCTCGACGTGCTGACCCAGGCCCGGGCGTTCGGCCTGGTCACCAAGTCGAACCTGATCCTCGGCATGGGCGAGACCCGCGACGAGGTCTCGCAGGCGCTGCGCGACCTGCATGAGGCGGGCTGCGACCTGGTCACCATCACGCAGTACCTCCGCCCGTCGCTGCGCCACCACCCGATCGAGCGGTGGGTCAAGCCGGAGGAGTTCGTCGAGCTCCACGACGAGGCACTCGAGGTCGGCTTCGCCGGTGTCATGTCCGGCCCGTTGGTGCGCTCGTCGTACCGCGCCGGACGGCTCTACCAGCAGGCCCTTGCCGTTCGACAGGGTGAGGAGCCCGTACGTCAGCAGGTCGCACAGACAGTCTGAGAGACTAAGGCGGTACTCCGCCGGCACAGCGGCATCCCCACCACGCAGAACGAGGCAGCAAGCAACCATGGCCAGGAAGAACAAGTCGGACAGCCCGGGTCGTATGGCGCAGATCGCGTCCAGCTACCGGATGACGAAGAAGTCCGACCCCAAGATCGGGCTGATCCTCCTCGGCTGGTTCGTGGTCACGGCGGCCGTCATCTTCGGGGTGCTGTACTTCCTTCCCGGCTACTGGGTCTTCGACCTGATCCTCGCGCTGATGGCCGGTGTCCTGGCCGCCCTGATCGTCTTCGGTCGGCGCGCCCAGCACGCGGGCTACAAGCAGATCGAGGGCCAGCCCGGCGCCGCCGCCGCAGCACTCGGGATGCTCCGCCGGGGCTGGACCCTCGAGCCCGCCATCGCCTTCAACCGCAACCAGGACGTCGTCCACCGCGTGGTCGGCCCTCCCGGCATCGTGCTCGTCGGTGAGGGCAACCCGAACCGGCTCAAGCCGCTCCTCACCAGCGAGCGTCGTAAGCACGAACGGGTCGCTTCGGAGGCGCCGATCCACGAGGTCGTCGTCGGTGACCAGGAGGGCGCGGTCCCGCTGCCGAAGCTCGTCAAGCATGTGACCAAGCTCGGCCGCAAGGTGAAGCCCGCCGAGATCACCGACATCCTGGCGCGGCTCCGGGCACTCGACGCGACCCGCTCGAACATCCCGCTGCCCAAGGGACCGATGCCCACGAACCTCAAGGGAGCGCGGCAGAACATGCGCGGCCGCTGAGCCTGCCCTCCTGTCGGCCGCCGTCGACGCGAAAGAGGAGCCTCCCCGGTACCAGGGGCGGCTCCTCTTCCATCTCCGGACTAGCTCTGAGGCGGCCGTACGACGGCCGGGCGGCCGGGCTTTCCCACAAGCGCGAGCGCAGATATGCCCGCCGCCACTGCCCGGCGGGTGAGTCCCATCATCATCTGGTCAGCTTCCTTCCACGTGCCGGGACCAGTGAACCGGGTCGGCACCCGCGACGGCCATGCCCAGATCGGGTGCTTCTTCCTGGCCGGAGTGGCCAGGCACTCGGGTGCCGGCCGGACCAGTCCCTGGGGGTGAGATCGGGCTACTCAGGGACGCTGCGGACCGAAACCGCCGGGGCCGTGACCGGGGAACTCCACGATCTGGTCCGACGGCGGCTTGTCGACGCTCACGGGGTCACCCCAGCGTGACAGCTCGACGACGAACGACCCACGCGGTGTCGGCTTGGGCTGCACCCTGTAGGGCAGCGCCTTGCCGTCCAACCAGAGGTCGAAGGTGACCGTTCGGGGCGCACGCGTCGTCATCTGCCCGCCCATCATCTGCGGCCAGTCCTCCCCCTTCGGCGCGGAACGCAGATCGACCATGACCCGGTAACGCTGGAGCGTCTCCCCTCGCACGGTGTCCTTGCCCAGGTAGGTGACCTTCCGGACCGCCGACGAGAGGTCCTTGAACATCTCCCGCGGGTCGGTGCCGTGCCTCATGCCCCCGAAGGGCCCGAAGTGGTCACCGCGCAGGTCGCCGGGGCGGATCTCCACGAACTTGCCTCGGGGAGTCATCGGCGGCGCCGACACGTACGCCGCGCGGTCGACCACCCGGACCTCCACGGTGCCCGTGCCGAACATCCCTCCGGTCATGGTGAACCGCATCTCCGGGCGCTGTTCGCCGTAGGCCACCTCGCCCTTGGCCTTCAGGCGCACATCACCGGACGAGGTCATCGACACGTGGACCGACTTCTGGTCCTCGACGGCCTTCTTGACCGCCGGGAGGAGTGTCTTCTCGTCCAGGATCCTCGAGGAGGACGCTCCTGAGCTCGACACCGCCGTCCCGCTCGTGGACCTCGCGGCCACGGAGGTCGTCTGGTCACTGCCACAGGCGGCGAGCACGAGGAGAAGAGCGGGAACGGCAAGGGCGGCGCGAGCAGCGCGTGACTTCGGGAAGGAGCGCACGGGACCTCCAGGTGATGCGTGCGGGGTGGTCGTTGTCCCCTCAAACGACAGTACCTCCGGCCGCGAGCCGACTACGTTGATCGAGTAGAGCGATTCCGACCTCAGGCAGGTGACCACCATGGCCGTCCCCGGACGCGTCCCCGCGAACACCCCCGCAGGCCTGGCCGAGATCGAGCTGTTCTCGGTCGACGCCTACGTGCACGACTTCGACACGACCATCCGGCGCGTCGACCGCGACGAGTGCCGGGTCGCCCTCCGCCGTACCGCCTTCTACCCCGGCGGCGGTGGACAGCCGTACGACGTCGGCACGCTGACCTGGGACGGCGGCAGCGGCACCGTCGTACGCGTGGCCCGTGACCGCGAGGACCCCAGCACGATCTGGCACTGGATCGACAGCGCGAGCCTGCCCGGCGGCTCTCCCGAGGGCTTGCCCGTCGAGGGGACCGAGGCAGCCGGCGCCCTCGACTGGGCACGCCGGCACCTGACGATGCGCACGCACACCGCCCTGCACATCCTCTGCGGGGTGATCTGGGCCGACCACCGCGTCGCCGTCACAGGAGGGAACATGGATCCCGGCAAGGGCCGCCTCGACTTCCCCCTGCCGTCCATGTCGGCGGAGTTCGGCCGGCAGGTCGAAGCGCGGATCAACGAGGAGATCGCAGCCGCGCGGGAGATCCTCGTGGAGTTCGTCGGGCGGGAGGTCGCCGACGAGGACCACGCCCTCATCCGCACCGCCGCGAATCTCATCCCCCGCGAGATCGACCCGCTCCGCGTGATCGACATCGTGGGCCTGGACAAGCAGGCGGACGGCGGCACGCACGTGCTCAGCACCGCCGAGGTCGGCAGGGTGGTGGTCACCGGCACCGAGTCGAAGGGCAAGGGCAACAAGCGGGTCCGCCTCGAAGTGCTCGGTCCGAGTAGATGAAACTTCAATTCTCTTTACCTTCAGCCACCAATCCTCTCGCCCTGCCGCACCGAACGGGAGGCATGAGGAACACCGAGAACCTGCGCGCCAGCACACCGGGCGACGAACGACCCACCGTCGCCGTGATCGGCGGCGGCATCTCCGGGCTCACCGCGGCATACCTGCTGCAGCGCACCCATCATGTGACGCTGTTCGAGGCCGACCGCCGGGTCGGTGGCCACGCACACACCCACGACGTCGACCTTCCGACTGGTGCGACGGTCCCGGTCGACTCCGGGTTCATCGTCCTCAACGACCGCACCTACCCCCTGCTCCGCAGGCTCTTCGACGAGCTCGGCGTCCGCACCCGCCCCACCGAGATGAGCATGAACATCTCCTGCTCCGGATGCGGCCTGAGCTACACCGGCGGGCGGCGGGCCAGCGGGATCTTCTCCCAGCGCAAGCGCGCCTTCGACGGGAACTTCTGGCGGCTGCTGCTGCAGATCCGGTCCTTCCAGAAGCAGGCCCTCGCCTTCCTCGAGGAGCACCCAGCCTCCGAGCTGACCTATGGCGGCTTCCTCGCGGAGCGGGGCTTCGACCAGCACTTCGTCACTCACTACGCGCTGCCGGTGGTCTCCTGCGTGTGGTCGATGGGCCACAACGACGCGCTCGAGTACCCCGCGGCGTACCTGTTCGCGTTCCTGCGTCACCACGGCTTCCTCACCCTCGGCGACGCCCCCACCTGGCACACCGTCGTCGGTGGTTCCCGGACCTATGTCGACGCGATCACGAGCCGTCTCGACGTGGTGCGTCCAGGAACCCGGGTCACAGCAGTGAGCCGCAAGCCCGAGAGCGTCGAGGTCGACACCCGTCCGCTCGGTGGAGGCGCCAACGAGCACCACAGCTTCGACAAGGTGGTGATCGCGACGCACGCCGACGAGGCGCTCGCCCTGCTCACCGACGCCGGAGCGGAGGAGCAGGAGCTGCTCGGCTCGTTCGGATACTCCGAGAACGTCGCCTGGCTGCACCGGGACGACTCCGTGCTGCCGGAGACTCGGCGGGCCCGCGCGAGCTGGAACTACCGGCTCGAGGACTGCGACACCCTCACCGACCGCACCCGCGTCTCCTACTGGATGAACCGTCTCCAGGGGCACAGTGAGGCGGACCCGCTGATCGTCACGCTCAACCCGGACGAAGGGCCTGCTCCCGAGCACGTGATCGCGACCATGACGTACGAGCACCCCACCTACACCGCTGAGTCGGTCGCCGCCCAGACGCGCCTGGCCGCGCTCAACACCGAACGGCTCGCGTTCGCCGGGGCCTACCACGGCTGGGGGTTCCACGAGGACGGTTGCCGTTCCGGCGCGGCCGCCGCCCTGGCGCTGGGGGCCGACTGGTGAGCATCCCCACGACAAGTCCTGCTGCGGTCCGGGCGCTGGTCCACCACCGGCGTCTGCGACCCTTCACCTACGAGTTCTCGCACCAGACCACGATGTGGCTCGTCGACGCCGCCCAGCCGAACGCCGCCTTCCCCCGCTGGCTCCGGCCCTTCGCGTCGGTCCGGTCCGGAGACCACTTCGGCGCCGACGACGAGCGGCCACTGCTCACCAAGGTGCGCCACTTCATCGCGGCCCAGGAGCTGTCCTGGACGGCACACCGGGTGCTGATGCTGACCAACGCCCGCAGCCTCGGTTACGTCTTCGACCCCTTGACGACCTACTTCTGCTTCGACGAGCACGGCCGCCTCGAAGGAGTGCTCGCGGAGGTGCACAACACCTACGGCGAGCGGCATTGCTACCCGTTGCCGGTGAGGCAGCCGTCGCCGGCTCGGGCAAGCGCCGACAAGACCTTCTACGTCTCGCCGTTCTTCGCGGTCGAAGGTCGCTACGACATCACCACGAAGCTCACCGACGACCAGGTCGCCGTGGCCATCTCGCTCGCGTCCCCCTCTGGAGAGACGCTGTTCACCGCGGCGGTCCACGGGGACCTGGAGCCGGTCACCCGTGCTCGTACTCTCAGGAGGGTGGCAGGCAACCCGTTGCCCTCCCAGCGCGTCTCCGCCCTGATCCGCTGGCACGGGATCCGGCTCTGGTTGCGCCGGCTCCCCGTCGTTCCGCGCCCTGCCCACCAGGCCACGAAAGGCTTGTCATGACCACACTCAGCACCGCGCCGGCTGCCGGCCCCGGGATGACTGCCGGTCCCGAGACGACCGCCGACACCGGGACGGCGTCCGACACGGGGACTACTGCCCCGACCGGGACGACCGCCCGCCCCGACGACAACGCGTCGTGGGCACTCCCACCCGCTCCGGCGTACGGCATCCGCGGTCGCGTGGCCAAGCAGGTGGTGGCCCGTATCCTGCGCAAGGTGCCGGTCACCGCCCGGCTGTCGACCGGAGAGACGTACGGCGCACGCGGCGAGCCGGCCATCGAGATCACGGACCCGGAGGCCCTCTTCGCCCGCCTGGGCGCCAGCCCGATGATCGGGCTCGGTGAGTCGTACATGGCCGCGGAGTGGAGCGCCGCACCGGACACCGATCTCGCCGATGTGCTGACACCCTTCGCGGAGCGGCTGACCGACCTGATCCACCCGGCCTTCTACCGGCTCAGGCACGCGGTGCTCCCCCGTGGTCTCAACCCGGAGAACACCAAGCACGGCGCGCGCAAGAACATCGAGCAGCACTACGACCTCTCCAACGAGATGTTCGGGGCGTTCCTCGACCCGTCGCTGTCGTACTCCTCGGCGCTGTTCGAGAAGCTCGAACCCGCTCCCACGATGGCCGACCTCGAGCCAGCGCAGCTGCGCAAGGTCGACGCGATCCTGGACTCCGCCGGAGTGCGGGCGGGCAGCCGGGTGCTCGAGATCGGCACCGGCTGGGGCACGTTGGCGATTCGTGCCGCGCAGCGCGGAGCCGACGTCACGACGATCACGCTCTCGGCCGAGCAGGCCGAGCTGGCGCAGCAGCGGGTGGATGCCGCCGGGGTCTCCGACCGGGTCGACATCGCGCTGCGCGACTACCGGGACCAGACCGGCGAGTTCGACGCCGTGGTCAGCGTCGAGATGATCGAGGCGGTCGGTGAGAGGTACTGGCCGACGTACTTCTCGAAGATCGACTCACTCCTCGCCCCGGGCGGGAAGGGCGCCATCCAGGCCATCTTGATGGAGCACCACCGTTACCTGGCCACCCGTGACACCTACACGTGGATCCACAAGTACATCTTCCCGGGCGGGCTGCTCCCCTCCGTCGAGGCGATCGAGCAGGTGGTCGGCGAGCACTCATCGCTCGCCGTCAGTGACGTGTCCCCGCTCGGCAAGCACTACGCGCACACGCTGCGACTGTGGCGCGAGAAGTTCGGCATCCGGTGGCCAGACATCGCCTCACTCGGCTTCGGTGAGACGTTCCGCAGGATGTGGGAGTTCTACCTCGCCTACTGTGAGGCCGGCTTCCGGGCGGGCTACCTCGACGTCGCCCAGATCACGCTGGAACGGCCGAGCGGAGATGCTCGCTGAACCAGTCCCGGGCCAGGTTGGCGGCCTCGGTCAGCGTCCCCGGCTCCTCGAAGAGGTGAGTCGCCCCGGGCACGACTGCGAGCCCGTTCTCGCACCGCAGGTGTCGCTGAGCCTCCCGGTTGAGGTCGAGGACCATGGCGTCACGGCCACCCACGATCAGAAGGGTGGCCGCACGCACATGATGCAGCTGCGGGATGGCGAGGTCCGGCCGACCGCCCCGCGACACGACAGCCGCGATCTCCTGGTGGGGGTCGGCCGCCGCCCACAACGCCGCGGCCGCGCCCGTGCTCGCCCCGAAGTAGCCGATCGGAAGACCCGCCGCGGCTGGGTGCTGGCGCGCCCACGCCGTTGCCCCGGCGAGCCGTGTCGCCAGCAGGTCGACATCGAAGACCATCCGCCGGTCGTGCTCCTCCGCGGTGGTCAGCAGGTCGAACAGCAGGGTGCCGATCCCGGCCTCCTGGAGCACCGAGGCGACGTACCTGTTGCGGGGGCTGTGGCGGCTGCTCCCGCTGCCGTGTGCGAACAGCACCAGGCCTCGGGCGCCTTCGGGGACGGTGAGCCGGCCTTCGAGCGTGAGGTCACCGATGATGATCTGGACCTCGTCATCGAACGGAGCGGCGTCGTCCGCGGATGTGGACTCCCCGCCCCGGTCCCATGCCGCCATCCTGCGCTGGAGAAGCGCGGTCACCTCGTCGTCGGTCGTCTGCGAGAAGTCCGAGTAGAACTGTCCGACGGCGTAGAAGGCGTGCGGCTGGTGCGGGCAGATGACCTCGTCGGCCTCGTCGAGGAACCTCTCCTCGACACCGGGCGGTCCGACCGGCACCGCGAGGACGACACGCGCCGCGCCCAGCGCCCGAGCCACACGACAGGCGGCGCGGGCAGTCGCTCCGGTCGCGACCCCGTCATCGACCACGAGCGCGGTCCTACCCTCGAGTGACCGCCGCGGACGTCCCGCCCGGAACCGGGTGGCCCGATCCTTCACGACCACGCTCTCGCGCCGTTCGACCGAGGCCATCTCGTCCTCACTGACGTGGGCGAGGCGGACCACCTCGGGGTTGAGCACGAGGACGCCCTCCTCCCCGACCGCTCCCATGGCCAGCTCGGGCTGGAAGGGCACGCCCAGCTTGCGTACGACGATCACGTCGAGCGGCACCCCGAGGGCGGTGGCTACCTCGTAGGCGACAGGCACCCCGCCTCGGGGCAGGCCGAGCACCACGGCGTCCTCACCGCGGTACTTCTCGAGACTCTTGGCAAGCTGACGGCCGGCATCGGCACGGTTCGCGAACATGCGCCACCTCCGTGGGGTGCTCCCACCGTCACGCTAGGAGCGGCGCACATGGGGCGGCAGAGGCCTTGGTCCCTCGGCAACCGTCAGTGGCGGCTCAACGACGGAGGGTTATCGTCCCGGCCGCCAGGTCGTGAAGGCCTCGCTGGTCCCGGTTGAAGACCAGAGGAGGGATCACGAGGCAGATGAGGACCGTCCGAAGGAGGGCCTGCAGCAGGTTGACGGCCTTGCCGTCGATCCGCACCACCACGACGCGCAGCACGAGCTGACCGAAGGAGCCGCCCAGGAGCGCGGTCAGCACGGTCGCCTCGATGACGTAGACACCCATCGGGCCCCACTGCTCCGCTCCACGGCCGGTCCAGACATTCGTGCCTATGAACGCGGCTACGGTCAGCATGGACGCCAACCAGTCGATGCACAGCGCCGCGATCCGACGTCCCCAGCCTGCGACGGAGCCGGGGCCCTCCTCGGGCAGACCAAGCCGTTGTCCGGGGTACGACGGTCCGGTTGCTGCGGTCGACGGGGGGCGGGTGTCACTCACGGAACCAACGGTACCGGGGCTCTCGACCGGTTCCCTGCGGCAGGCAAGGGCCGTGGCTGTGATCTCCCGCCCACACTGTTACATGCGTGAAACAAACCGGATACGGTCACTTAACCGCCCCTACCTAGGTTTTCGGGACCAGTGGTGCAGCGTCGCATCGCTTGATTCTTGAGAAGAGATCTGGACCGCACCGCATGCGGCCAAGGAGGACGAATGTTCGCAAACGCCGACGAGCTCCTGAAGTACATCAAGGACGAAGGCGTCGAGATGGTCGACGTACGTTTCTGCGACCTGCCCGGCATCATGCAGCACTTCACCGTCCCGGTGTCGTCCTTCGACAAGTCTGTCTTCGAGGACGGCCTGAACTTCGACGGGTCCTCCATCCGCGGCTTCCAGGCCATCCACGAGTCGGACATGTCGCTGTTCCCCGACCCGACGACGGCGTACCTCGACCCGTTCCGCGAGCGCAAGACGTTGATCGTCAACTTCTTCATCCACGACCCCCTCACGGGTGAGCCCTACAGCCGCGACCCGCGCAACATCGCGCGCAAGGCGCAGGCGTACCTCAAGAGCACCGGCATCGGCGACACCGCGTTCTTCGCTCCCGAGGCCGAGTTCTACGTGTTCGACTCGGTGCGGTTCGAGACCAGCCAGAACGCCGGCTATTACCACATCGACTCGGAGGCGGGTGCCTGGAACACCGGCTCGGAGGTCAACAACCGCGGCTACAAGGTGAAGTACAAGGGCGGCTACTTCCCGGTGGCGCCTTACGACCACTTCGGTGACCTGCGCGACGAGATCGTCGTCGAGCTGGAGAAGGCCGGCCTGGTCGTCGAGCGGGCCCACCACGAGGTCGGCACCGCCGGACAGGCCGAGATCAACTGGCGCTTCGACGAGCTGCTCACCTCGGCCGACGCGGTCATGAAGTTCAAGTACCTCGTGAAGAACGTGGCATGGCGCAACGGCAAGACCGCCACCTTCATGCCCAAGCCGATCTTCGGTGACAACGGCTCCGGCATGCACTGCCACCAGTCGATCTGGAACGGCGGCGAGCCGCTCTTCTACGACGAGTCCGGGTACGCCGGCCTCTCCGACACGGCGCGCTACTACATCGGCGGCCTGCTCAAGCACGCCCCGTCGCTGCTCGCGTTCACGAACCCGACGGTGAACTCCTACCACCGTCTGGTGCCCGGCTTCGAGGCCCCGGTGAACCTGGTCTACAGCCAGCGCAACCGCTCCGCCTGCATCCGGATCCCGATCACCGGCTCGAACCCGAAGGCCAAGCGGATCGAGTTCCGGTGCCCCGACCCGTCGTCGAACCCCTACCTGGCGTTCTCGGCGATGCTGCTGGCCGGTATCGACGGCATCAAGAACAAGATCGAGCCGCCGCAGCCCATCGACAAGGACCTCTACGAGCTCCCGCCGGACGAGCACGCCGACATCGAGACCGTGCCGGCCAGCCTCGGTGCGGTGCTCGACTCGCTCGAGACCGACCACGACTACCTGCTCGAGGGCGGCGTGTTCACCCCCGACCTGATCGAGACGTGGATCGACTACAAGCGACAGAACGAGATCGCACCGCTCGCGCTGCGTCCGCACCCGCACGAGTTCGAGCTGTACTTCGACATCTGATCCCGCGCGGGCCTCACGGGCCCGACCTGCACGAACGCGCAGCCCCTGCGTGGTTTCCCCGGATTCCACTGCAGGGGCTGTCGCGTTCCCGGCCGCAGCCGTCTTGCCTGAGCTTCGTCCTATTTCGCTCATTTCCGCCATTTCGCCTCTGGCGTCATGCCACCATGCGTTCGTCGACGCCCACTTAGCGGCGCCTTGAACTGGGGGGACGCGTGCGTAACTTCACCGCCGCACTGGCGATGGCATCGATCTTCGGAGTCGGACTGCTCGCTCCCGCAGAGCCGAGCACCATACGACTCGAACTGAGCGCCGGCTCTGCGGTCGCTATGCCGTTGGTCAGCCATGGGTACAACGTGCGCTGGTCCACGGGCAGTTATCCCGAGTCCAACGGCAAGACGCTCTCCGGCAACGGCCGGTTCGCGGTCTTCGCCTCCATGGCCAACAACATCGTCCGGGGCAAGCAGATGCGGCGAACGTGGGAGCTGTACCTGCACGACAACCGGACCGGCAGGAATCGCCGGGTCACCACTTCTCCGGCGGGGGCCCCGGGCAACGGCCATTCAGACTCCGCGACGATCAGCACGAACGGACGGTTCATCTCCTACGCCTCGCGCGCCACAAACCTGGTGGGGCAGCGAAGCAGAGCGGGGTTGATGTACGTCTTCGACCGGCAGACCGGGAAGTCGTCCTACGCCGTCCGCAACCTCGACGGGAACCCCGTAGCCGCCTACGGCGGTTTCGCCATGCAGCTCTCCGACAACGGCCGGTACGGCGTGTTCCTCAGCGCGTCCGACAACATCGCCCGTGGCTACACCCCATCGGAGCAGTATCAGGGTGGGACGAAGGTCTTCGTTGCCGACCGTGCTACCGGCTCCGTCGAGATGATCAGTCGCACTGGCGCGGGCACCTCCCCGAACGGACAGAGCAACAGCGTGTCGATCTCCGGTGACGGAGGCACCGTCGCGTTCGTCTCCAGTGCGACCGACCTTCCCGGGGCCGATGGCGACGAGCTCCCAGACGTCTACGTCTGGACGCGCGCCGGTGGTTTGCGCCGTGCACCCCTCCCGCGCCTGGAGCCATGGGGTGGAACGCTCCTCTCCCGTGATGGTCGGTTCCTCGCCATCACGGCGAGCGACCCCCGTTCCGCAGCACCCACGAAGCCGCGGGTGTATCGGCTCGATCTGGTGACCCACGACCTCAAGCGGCTCAACTCTCGAAAGGACCTGGTGGCCACTGGCATGACCGCCGACGGCTCCGCCGTGATGTTCTCGCAGATCAACACCTACGCGTCGGTGCGCGGAGGTCTGTATCTCCCCGGCAGTGGAGCGGCGCGCCAGGTTCCGCTCCCTGCGCGCAGACGCTCGGGTTTGACGTCTCGACAGACGGAGCCGAGCGCGATTTCCGCCAACGGGCGGGTTGTCCTGGTCCACGACTCCGGCCACAAGGGTTCGACCTACTTCAGCGACGTTTACCGCTGGCGACGCTGAGGCGCCGCCGACCGCGCCAGCGCGTTGACCCCCGAGACGCGCCGACGTCGCCGGTGTCAGAGATCGTTACAACTCGTCTCAAAAGACACGCCGTCAAAGGCTTGCAATGGGACCACCACAAGGCCAACATCACGGGCGACGGGGGGCGTT
>DATGYO010000175.1:0-19749 GCA_035297905.1 Nocardioidaceae bacterium | reverse complement strand
CGTGACAACGACATGCAGTGGGACTTCTGGGTGAACAACCCGGAGTCGGCTCACCAGGTGACCTGGCTGATGGGCGACCGCGGCATCCCCAAGACCTGGCGCCACATGAACGGCTACGGCTCCCACACCTACATGTGGGTCAACGCCGCCGGCGAGAAGTTCTGGGTCAAGTACCACTTCAAGTCCGACCAGGGCGTCGAGACGCTGACCCAGGAGGAGGCGAACCGGATCGCCGGCGATGACTCGGACTTCCACCGCCGCGACCTCAACGAGGCCATCGAGCGGGGCGAGTTCCCCTCCTGGACCCTGCACGTGCAGGTGATGCCCTACGAGGACGCGAAGACCTACCGCTTCAACCCCTTCGACCTGACTAAGGTCTGGCCGCACGGCGACTACCCGCTGATCCCGGTCGGCACGATGACGCTGAACAAGAACGCGGAGAACTTCTTCGCGCAGATCGAGCAGGCGGCGTTCGAGCCGAGTGCGATCGTCCCGGGCATCGGCTTCTCCCCCGACAAGATGCTGCTCGGCCGCACGTTCGCCTACTCCGACACGCACCGCTACCGGATCGGGCCGAACTACCTCCAGCTGCCGGTCAACAAGCACCGGGTCGAGGGCGCCTACACCTACCAGTTCGACGGCCCGATGGCCTTCGAACACACCGGTGACGCCCCGAAGTACGCCCCGAACTCCTACGGCGCCCCGTACAGCGACGAGGTCGGCCCGGTCGAGGAGGGCTGGGAGACGGACGGCGAGATGGTGCGCTCGGCGTACTCCCTGCACCCGGAGGACGACGACTTCGGCCAGCCCGGGACGCTCGTGCGCGAGGTCTTCGACGATGCGATGCGTGAGCGGCTCGTCCAGAACGTCGCCGGCCACATCCTCGGCGGCGTGAAGGACCAGACCCTCCCTCGCGTCTTCGAGTACTGGAAGAACGTGGACGCCGAGATCGGCAAGCGGATCGAGGAGGCCGTCCACGCCGGCAGGAGCAAGGACGTGGCACCGCACGCGACCACCGCGGACCCGTCCGAGGTCGCCGGGAACCCGTCGGTCAACAAGGGCTGAGACTCACGTCGGCGGTGGCGCGGAACCTGGCCGGTTCCGCGCCACCGTTGCGTCATGGGTGAGAATCACGTCATGACACAGGGATCCGCGTCGCAGCACGAGATCGACATCCTGGGCGAGCCGTACCTCTTCGAGACCATCGAGCTGCCGGACGACGAGGAAGGCCCCGTCGTCGCGACCCTCGTGCATCGTCGCACCCATGTCCGCCCGGGCGCAGCCACGGACCGCGCCGTACTCCACATCCACGGCTTCTCGGACTACTTCTTCCAGACCCCGGCGGCCGACTACTGGACCTCACGGGGCTACGACTTCTACGCCCTCGACCTGCGCAAGTACGGCCGGTCCCTTCGGCCGCACCAGACGCCGAACTTCGTCACCGACCTCCGGGACTACTTCGAAGAGATCGACGCCGCCATGCAGCGGATCCGCGACCGCGACGGGCACACCCAGGTCATGGTCACCGCACACTCGACGGGTGGCCTCATCGCGCCGCTGTGGGCTCATGACCGCAGACCGGGCCTCGTCGGCATGGTGCTCAACTCCCCCTGGCTCGACCTGCACGGAAGCTTCCTGCTGCGCACGGCCGGCACGGCCGCCATCGACCAGGTCGGGGCCCGTCGGCCCTATCTCGCGATCCCCCGCAACGTCTCGGGGCTGTACGCCCAGAGTCTCCACAAGGAGCACCGTGGAGAGTGGGAGTTCAACCTGGACTGGAAGCCGATCGACAGCTGGCCGGTGTACGCCGGGTGGCTGCGCGCCGTGCGACGGGGCCACGCCAAGGTGCATCGCGGCGTCGACGTCGGCGCCCCGGTGCTCGTGCTCACCTCAGGGGCGAGCTCCTTCCCGCGGGAGTGGGACGAGAACGTCGACCGCCACGACATCGTCCTCGACGTCGAGCAGATCCGGAAATGGGCCCACAAGCTCGGTGACCACGTCACCGTGACCCGGGTCGAGGGTGCACTCCACGACGTCACGCTGTCGAGCGAACCAGTTCGTGCGCGGGTCTTCGACCAGATCAGTCGCTGGCTCGACGCGTACGTGCACGACCTGGACGGGCGGGTTCAGTAGGCGCCCTCGGAGAACAGGACGGCTCTCACGGTCTTGGCGATGATCAGCAGGTCCCCGACCATCGACCAGTTGTCGACGTAGTAGAGATCCAGCCGCACTGCTTCGCTCCACGGCAGGGATGAGCGGCCCGAGACCTGCCACAACCCGGTCATGCCCGGGCGGACCAACAGCCTCCGCCGCATCGCTTTCGTGTAGGTCTCGACTTCCCAAGCCTGTTGGGGTCGAGGTCCCACGAGGCTCATCTCGCCTCTGAGAACGTTGACCAGCTGCGGGAGCTCGTCGACCGAGAAGCGCCGAAGGAAGCTACCGACGCGCGTGACCCGGGGATCTCCCTGCATCTTCCACAGGGCTCCGTCATGGTTGGCTTCCGCTCTGAGATCGGCTTCGCGCTTCTCGGCCCCCATGGACATCGACCGGAACTTCAGGCAGGGGAACGCCTTGCCATTGAGCCCGATCCGCGACTGGCGGTAGAAGACCGGCCCGCCGTCGTCGAGCTTGATGAGCGCAGCGACGGCGAGGAAAACAGGGCTGAGGACGAGAAGGGCGCACATGGCACCGAAGAAGTCGAAGGCGCGCTTGGTGAGCCCACCGGCTTCGTCCGCCTGGGGGCCTTCGAGATGGAGCAGCGGGAGGCCGGCGACCGGTCGCATGTGGATGCGTGGACCTGCGACGTCGGTGAGGGAGGGTACGACGACCAGGTCGATGTCCGAGCCCTCCAGGTCCCACGCGATGCTGCGCAGGTCATCCGAGGACGAGTACGCACCCCGGGTCACGAGAACGGTGTCCGCGCCGACCTTCTCGCAGACGGCGCGGGTGTCCTCGACCGTACCGAGACAGGGCACTGGGAGCTCTGCTTTGTCGTCGTGCATGCCCTCCGGGACGCAGGCAGCGGAGATCAGGTAGCCCACGTAGCTCTCGCGGTTGAGCACCTCGGCCACCTCGGCGATGGCCCCGGGTCCGCCGACCGCCACGACCGTGTGCAGCATCCGGCCATGCCGCCGTGCGTGGTGCAGGCCCTTGCGGACCGCATACCTCTGAGCGAACAACATGGGAAGCCCGATGAAGAAGGTCAGGAGCACGAACCCGCGTGAGATGTCGAGCCGCAGCATGAAGGAGAGAATGCCGGTCGAGCCGGCGGTGAGGAGGGTGGCCAGGAAGACGTGTCTGAACTCCTCGGTTCCCGCGCCGAAGGACCGGGGCGAGTAGGCGCCCAGACCCGTGATCAGCGCCATCCACACCAGTCCGATGCAGGCGGCTACCGGACCCGAGACGGGTTCGGTCCCGTGGACGCCGGCGAGCCACGCGTCAAGCCCGACCCGTAGGTTCCAGGCTGCGAGAATCGCAAGGGTGATGGTCAGGGCGTCCGCCACTGCCACAAGCAGGAGAAGGCGGCCGATCTGCTGTCGCGTCCTGGCTAGCTGCCCCCATGCCGACTTTTGCGCCCACGAGCCTTCCACGACCGCCACGGCGGTTCCCCCCAACAGGTACTTCGATCCCCATCCCCCACCCGCCTAGGACATTAGTGAGATCCTCACCGCACATCGTGGGAACGACGCTGCGTCCCAACTCTGGGGTAACCCCCTCGCGCCACCGCAGCGTGATGTCTGGGCGGACAAACCACGTGCATCCCCATAGACCGTGCAGCGTGAAGAGCTACGACGCCACGAAAGAGACGACCGCGACCACGCCGACCGCGACGATGACCAGTCGCAGCGCGAGTGGGGGCAGCCGACGCCCGACGGTGGCACCGACCTGACCTCCGATGACCGAACCGACGGCGATGAGTGCTGCGACGAGCCAGTCGACGTCCGCGACGGCGATGAAGACGATCGCCGCTACGGCGTTCACGAGGCCGGCGAGGACGTTCTTGGTGCCGTTCAACCGCTGGAGGCCGTCCTGGATGCCGATCCCGAGGATCGCCATCAGCAGCACGCCTTGGGCTGCCCCGAAGTAGCCGCCGTAGACCCCGGTCAGCATCACCATGAACCAGACCCAGAGAGCGCCGTGCTCGTGGACTCTGCCTCGGAGTGCCGCGCTGATGGCGACGCGTCTCGCGATCATCGGCTGAAGCAGCACGAGCACGCAGCCGGCGAGGATCAGCACGGGCACGATCGCGTCGAAGGCTGCAGCCGGAAGCGCGAGAAGCAGCACCGCCCCGATCACGCCGCCGAGGAGCGAGGCGGAGCCGAGGCGCAGAAGGCGGTCACGCTGGCCGCTCAGCTCACGCCGGTAACCGAGCGCCCCCGACACGGAGCCGGGGACAAGCCCGATGGTGTTCGAGACGTTCGCTGTCACAGGGGGAACGCCGAACGCGAGGAGGGTCGGGAACGTGATCAGCGTTCCCGACCCCACCACGGTGTTGATGGTGCCGGCCGCAACCCCCGCGAGCAGGATCGCGACTATCTCGAGCGGAGTCACTGGGCGGGCGGCTGCCCGTCCTCGGGCACCGCTGCGCGGGTCGGCTCGGCGGAGTCCTCAGCCGCGGCGATGGCCTCGGCCACAGCGTCATGGGCAGCCGACAGACTGCGGTCGCCGTGTGCATCCGGAACAGCAGGCTCGGCGGGCCCCATGTCGACGCGCTTGAGGGGCCCCTCCACCTCGTCAGGGATTCCCTTGAGGCTGTTCATCGTCGACCCGAGACCTTCGAGCGCCTTGCCGATCTCGCTCGGCACGATCCAGACCTTGTTGGCGTCGCCTTCGGCGATCTTCGGCATCATCTGGAGGTACTGGTAGGCGAGCAGCGACTGGTCGGGGCGGCCGTCGTGGATCGCCTGGAACACGGTCTGGATTGCTTGTCCCTCGCCCTGGGCGCGGAGGATCTGTGACTCCCGCTCCGCCTGCGCCCGAAGGATCTGGGCCTCGCGCGCACCTTCGGCGGTCAGGATGGCAGACTGCTTCGAACCCTCGGCCGTCAGGATGGCGGCCTGGCGCTGGCCCTCCGCCGTCAAGATCACCGCGCGCTTCTCCCGGTCGGCGCGCATCTGCTTCTCCATGGAGTCCTTGATCGACGGCGGCGGGTCGATGCCCTTGAGCTCCACGCGGTTCACGCGGATTCCCCACTTGCCGGTCGCGTCGTCGAGCACGCCTCGCAGGCGGCTGTTGATCGCGTCGCGGCTGGTGAGCGTCTCCTCGAGGTCCATGCCACCCACGATGTTGCGCAGCGTGGTCATCGTGAGCTGCTCGACCGCCTGGATGTAGTTGGCGATCTCGTAGGTCGCCGCAACCGGGTCGGTGACCTGGAAGTAGATGACGGTGTCGATCGAGACGACCAGGTTGTCCTCCGTGATCACCGGCTGCGGCGGGAAGGACACCACCTGCTCACGAAGGTCGATCATGTAGCGGACCTTGTCCACGAACGGCACGACCACGTTGAGGCCCGCCGGCAGCGTGCCCTTGTACTTGCCGAATCGCTCGACGATCCCGGCTCGGGCCTGCGGAACGATCCGGACCGTCTTGGCCAGCACGGCTATCGCGAACAGGACCAGCAGGCCGAGGACGATGAGTACCCCGTAACCCTCCACTGTGAAGACCCACTTTCGGTTGTTGGTGCGTTGGTGATGCCCTAGGTCGCCTGTAGACCGCTCAGGGGCCCAGGGTCGGGATCTTGTGCACGTAGGCCGTCGCACCGCGGATCTCGAAGATGTCCACGGCCGCTCCCGGCTCGATCACCTCTGTCTCGTCGTACGGCCTTGCCGTCCAGAGCTCACCGCCGACGCGGATCTGTCCGCTCTGCAGCGACACCTCGTCCACGACGATGCCCTGCTTGCCGACCAGGGCTGCGTGACCCAGGGTGAGCTCGGGGCCGGTGTGCAGCCGCTTCACGATGTTGGGGCGCACCAGCGCCAGCGCGCCGATGGACGCGATCACGGCCGCGATCACCTGGATCGGCCAGCCGAGTCCGACCAGCGCCACGAGCATGCCGACCAGCGCGCCGGTGGCCATCATGAGCAGCACGAGGTCGAGGCTGAACAGCTCGGCAACGCCGAGCGCGATCGCGACGCCCAGCCACGCCTGCCAGTCCTGGAACCACTCCGGGAGGTTCATACCGCCAGCGTAGTCAACTCGTGCGGTGGCGCACCCTTCGCCGCGCGGCCCAGCGACCGTCCTCATGGGTCAGAAGCAGGGGCATCCCGAAAGTGGCCGAGATGATCTCCTCGGTCAGGACGTGCTCGAGCGGGCCGGCAGCGACCACGCGACCCTGCCGCAGCAACAGTGCGTGGGTGAATCCCGGCGGGATCTCCTCCACGTGGTGGGACACGAGGACCGTGGCCGGCGACAGCTCGTCCATCGCGAGAACCGACAGCGTGGAGACCAGATCCTCGCGACCTCCGAGGTCGAGACCCGCTGCCGGCTCGTCGAGGAGCAGCAGCTCGGGATCGGTCATCAGCGCGCGGGCGATCTGGACCCGCTTGCGCTCGCCCTCGCTCAACGTGCCGAAGGTGCGATCCAGGAGGTGTCCGGCCCCGACCTCGACGAGGAGGTCCCGTGCTCGCGCGTGGTCGAGCTCGTCGTACCGCTCACGCCATCGGCCGATCACGCTGTACGACGCCGACACCACCACGTCGCGAACCAGCTCCTGGCGCGGGATCCGGTCGGCGATCGCAGCGCTCGTGAGTCCGATCCTGGGCCGGAGCTCGAACACGTCGACCGTGCCGAGGACCTCGCCCAGGATCCCGGCTACCCCCGCGGTCGGGTGGATCTGGGCCGAGGCGACCTGGAGGAGCGTGGTCTTGCCGGCTCCGTTGGGGCCGAGGATGACCCAGCGCTCGTCCTCCTCGACCGTCCAGTCGATCCCCTCGAGGAGCGTCGACTGGCCGCGCTTGACGGTGACATCGGCGAACTCGAGAACGGCGTCCATGACGCCCAAACCTACGGTACGCACCAGTCCGCCGTGCGCCGGGTGGAGCCACTTACTACGCTCGATGCGTGGGTACGACGACCGCGCTGCCGCGCTCCGCCGACCTCGCCGCCTGGTTCACCGCGTGGGCCACCGGCGCGGCCAGCCTCGACGACGCACGGGACGCGATCGTCGGAGGTGACGCCGCCCACGACGTCGTGGGCCTCCCGGGCGAGAGCGACCCGGTGCCGCTCATCCTCGCGCTGGGCAAGCTGCGGGGCTCGGGCGCCGTCATGGCGGGTCTTGCGCTGCCGGCGCCCGGCGACCCGCTGGGCCTCGCCGGCCCGACCGGGTTCAACGCCGACGCTCTCGAGGCCGAGGAGGCGGTCGTCTTCGACGGCGTCGATGCGGGCCTGGTGCCCCACGTGGCCGGGGCGGGCGTGTCGTGGCGCTTCCACGAGGCGACGTCACGACGGCAGGTGCCTGACATCGCCGAGGCCGACACGATGCTCCGCCAGGCGGTGCTGGCCGCTGCCGACACCCTGGCCGACCTGGACGTAGCCCGGTGGCGGCCTGAGGTCGCCGACGAGCTGATGGCGCTGCGCAGCACCGTCGACCTCGCGCTCCCGCCGCACTGGAACCCCCGGCAGGTGCGCCTCGCGTCGCTGTCGATGCGATGCCGCACGATCGTCGACCTCGCGCTCGACGACGACGGCGGGGCGGTCTCCGCCGCGGAGGCCGACGCCCGCAAGAGGGCGCTCGCCCCACTCGACCACGCTGCGAGACGCGGTCTGGTCGCCGCCTGCTCGCAGGCACACGGACGGTAGCCTGCCTCCGCCATGCGAACCGACAACCAGAACGCCGACTCCACCCCGAAGACGGTGCTCATCACGCTGACCGGGAAGGACCGGCCGGGCGTCACGTCGACGGTGTTCTCGACGCTCGCGGCATTCGGGGTCGAGGTCCTCGACATCGAGCAGATCGTCCTCAGGCGGCGTCTGGTCCTCGGCGTGCTCGTCTCCTCCCCCCGTGACTGGAAGCCTTTGCGGGCAGCGGTGGAGCGGGTCGCCGAAGAGCTCGACATGCAGGTCGAGGTGGATCGCGGCACCGGGGACAACCAGACCCGGCCCGTCGGGCGCAGCCACGTGACCGTCCTCGGGATGCCACTCCGGCCGGCCGCCGTCGCCGCGATCGCCGGCCGGATCGCCGACATGGGCGCGAACATCGACCGTATCGAGCGGATGGCGCGCTACCCGGTCACGGCGATCGACCTCCACGTCTCCGGCGCCGACCCCGACCGCCTGAGGGTCACCCTGGCCGAGGAGGCCGCGCGCCAGTCGGTCGACGTTGCCGTGCAGCCGGCGAACCTGCTGCGCCACGGCATGCGGCTGATCGTCATGGACGTCGACTCCACGCTGATCCAGGGCGAGGTGATCGAGATGCTGGCCGACCGCGCCGGCTGCCTCGAGAAGGTGGCCGCGGTGACCGAGGCGGCCATGCGAGGAGAGCTCGACTTCGAGCAGTCGCTGCGGGAACGGGTGGCGCTCCTCGAAGGCCTCGACGCCTCTGCGCTCGACGAGGTCTTCACGTCGGTGGTGCTGGCGCCGGGTGCACGCACGATGGTCCGCACGCTCAAACGCCTGGGCTACCGGTTCGCGGTCGTCTCCGGTGGCTTCAGCCAGATCACCGACCGCATCGCCGCGGACCTCGGGATCGACTTCTCGGCGGCGAACGAGCTCGAGGTCGTCGACGGCCGGCTCACCGGCAAGATCGTCGGACCCGTCGTGGACCGGGCCGGGAAGGCGGCTGCCTTGCGGCGCTTCGCGGCCGAGGCCGGTGTGTCCACCGCCGCCACCATCGCGATCGGCGACGGGGCGAACGACCTCGACATGCTCTCCGCGGCCGGGCTGGGCATCGCGTTCAACGCGAAGCCGGTGGTGCAGAGGGCTGCTGATACGTCGGTGAACGTGCCCTACCTCGACGCGATCATCTACCTGCTCGGCATCACCCGCGAAGAGGTGGAGGCCGCCGACGCCGAGGCAGGCATCCTGACCCCCGCCCCACCGCTGCTGTAGCCGGTCAGCCCGCGCCGGGGCGGAAGTCGACCAGGCGACCGGTCTCCGAGCCGAGCTCGGCCCAGGGGACCTCGACCTCGAACAGCGCCAGCGAGGCTGCCGGGAAACCGTGGAGCATGGAGTGCAGCGCCTCAGGGGAGCCCTCCCCGTCGTCCAGCATGTGCGCCACGTAGCCGATGGTCGGCTGGTGGCCGACGAAGACCACGGTCTCGGCGTCCTCCGGAACCACCCGAAGCGCTTCCAGGACGACCTCGGGGCTGCCGGAGTAGACCGCCTCGTCGTAGACGACCTCCGCGCCCGAGGCCATGGCTTTCTCCATCGCCTCCCAGGTCGCCCGGGTCCGGCGGGCGGAGGAGACGAGGGCGTGGTCCGGCAGGACGGAGTGCTCGAGGAGGTAGCTGCCCGCCGCCTCGGCATCGCGGCGGCCGCGGTCGGTCAGGTCGCGCGCCTGATCCGTGGCCGCGAACGGCTCGGCCTTTGCATGCCTCACCAGAACAAGTCGCCTCCCGGGTGTCACGGGTCGGATTCTCCCACCCCGTAGGCTGCCCTGCATGCCGAATGGACCTGGAGACCACGACGCGGCGAACCCCGGGCCGCTGCTCGCGATCGGAGGGGCCGAGGAGAAGCTGGGGAAACGCACCGTCCTCCGTGAGTTCATCCGGCTGTCGGGCGGCGAGGAGGCGCGGATCGCCGTCATCCCCACCGCCTCCTCGATCGGTCCCGAGGTCATCGAGGTGTACGACGCGGTGTTCCGGCGCCTCGGAGCGCGCGAGGTGGTGGCGGCTGGTCCCGAGTCCCGCGAGGACGCCGACAGGCCCGAGACCGTTCGGCTGCTGGACGACGCGACCGGCATCTTCATGACCGGCGGGAACCAGCTCAAGCTCTCGGCCGTGGTCAACGGCACGGCTTTCGGGGAGGCGATCCGCTCGGCGCACCTGCGGGGTGTCACCGTCGCAGGGACCTCCGCCGGCGCCAGCATCCAGTCCTCACACATGGTCGCCTTCGGCTCCGGCGGAGCGACACCGAAGCAGCGGATGACCCAGCTCGCCGCGGGTCTCGGCCTGCTCGACGGCTGCGTGATCGACCAGCACTTCGAGCAGCGCAACCGCTACGGCCGGCTGCTCATGTGCGTCGCGCAGAGCCCCAGCCTGCTCGGCATCGGCGTCGACGAGGACACCGCCGCAATCGTGACGTCCGAGGACGGACGACAGATCATGCGCGTGGCCGGTCGCGGCGCGGTCACCGTCCTGGACGGACGCAACGTCGTCACCAACGCCTACGAGGCCCGGCACACTGCGCCGCTGCTGGCCTCGGGCGTCACACTTCATGTCCTGCCGGCGGGCGCGGTCTTCGACATGACCACACGTAGCCTGGTGGACCGAACACCCTCCGTCGACGAGGACGAGGCAGCCGAGCTCGCGGTTGCCGGACGAGACCTGCGGCGGCTGGCACGCGACATCGCTGCCGGCGACGTCTCACCCTCACAGCTGCGGCGGAGGCTCTCGCGCCGCCACCACGAAGGAGACCCCACACCATGACCACCCGGCCGTCCCCTGACCTGGCGATCCTCGAGACGAGGGTCTACCGCGGCGCCAACATCTGGTCCTACGACAAGGCGATCCACCTCGTCGTGGACCTGGGCTCGCTCGAGGAGTTCCCCACCAACACGCTGCCGGGCTTCACCGAGAACCTGCTCCAGATGCTCCCCGGGCTCCGTGAGCACTCCTGCTCGCGGGGGCGCCGCGGAGGTTTCGTCGAGCGGCTCAACGAGGGGACCTGGCTCGGTCACGTGACCGAGCACGCCGCGCTTGCCCTGCAACAGGTGGTCGGCCACGACATCCGACGGGGCAAGACCCGGCAGGTCAAGGGCGTTCCCGGCCGCTACAACATCATCTACGGCTACGTCGACGAGCAGGTCGGGCTCGCGGCCGCGCGCCTCGCCGTACGCCTGGTCAACCATCTCGTCGAGGCCGACCCCGAGTTCGACTTCGACGCCGAGCTCGAGCAGTTCATCCTCCGCGCGGAGCGGACTGCGTTCGGTCCTTCCACCCAGGCGATCCTCGACGAGGCGGTCTCCCGCGACATCCCATGGATCAGGCTCAACAAGCACTCCCTCGTCCAGCTCGGCCAAGGAGTCCACCAGAAGCGCATCCGCGCCACGATGACCTCGGCCACCAGCGCGATCGCGGTGGACGTCGCGTCCGACAAGGACCTCACCACCCGGCTGCTCGGCGCAGCCGGCCTGCCGGTGCCCAAGCAGGAGTCCGTTCGTACGGCGGAGCAGGCGGTCGCCGTGGCCGAGCGCATCGGCTACCCCGTGGTGTGCAAGCCGCTCGACGGCAACCACGGTCGCGGCGTGTGCCTCGACCTGAAGAACGCCGACGACGTCCGCGAGGCGTTCCCCATAGCCAAGGACCAGTCACGTCGCGGGTGGGTGATCGTCGAGTCGTTCATCAGCGGCCGCGACTACCGCTGCCTGATCATCGACGGCAAGCTCGCCGCGGTGGCGGAGCGGGTGCCTGCCCACGTCGTGGGGGACGGCCACAGCACCGTCGAACAGCTCGTCGAGCTGACCAACGCCGACCCGCGACGCGGCGTGGGCCACGAGAAGGTGCTCACCCGGATCAAGGTCGACGCCGCCGCCGTGGAGCTGCTCGCCGACCAGGGCTACAAGCTCGGTGACGTGCCGCCGGCCGGCGAGATGGTGAAGCTGACCCTCACCGGCAACATGTCCACCGGTGGTATCTCGATCGACCGCACCTTCGAGGCACACCCCGAGAACGTCGAGATCGCAGAGGAGGCCGCCCGGGTCATCGGTCTCGACATCGCCGGCATCGACTTCATCTGCCCCGACATCACCGAGCCGGTACGCGAGACCGGGGGCGCGATCTGCGAGGTCAACGCGGCGCCCGGCTTCCGGATGCACACCCACCCCACCATCGGCGACCCGCAGTTCATCTCCAAGCCCGTCGTCGACATGCTCTTCCCGCCTGGGGCGCCGAGCCGGATCCCGATCGTCGCGGTCACCGGCACCAACGGCAAGACCACGACCTCTCGGATGATCTCCCACATCTTCAAGGGCATGGGCCGACGCGTCGGCATGACCTCGACCGACGGTGTGGTGATCGACGAGCGGCTGGTGATCCGGTCCGACGCCTCCGGCCCGAGGTCTGCTCGGATGGTCCTGCAGAACCCCCGCGTCGACTTCGCGGTCTTCGAGGTCGCTCGAGGGGGCATCCTGCGCGAGGGTCTCGGCTACGAGCGCAACGACGTCGCGGTGGTGCTCAACGTGCAGCCCGACCACCTAGGCCTACGAGGCATCGACACCGTCGAGCAGCTCGCGGACGTGAAGGCGGTGCTCGTCGAGGCGGTGCCTCGCGACGGGCATGCCGTGCTCAACGCCGACGACCGGCTGGTCCGCGAGATGCGCCGGCGCTGCTCCGGCCAGGTCGTGTGGTTCAGCATGGCCGAGCCGGGCTCGGAGACCCGCGAGATGATCGACGCCCACTGCCGTCGAGGCGGCAAGGCACTCGTGCTCGAGCCCAGCGAGCGCGGCGAGATGATCGTCGTGAAGCACGGCCGGCGAGAGATGCAGCTCGCCTGGACCCACCTGCTGCCGGCCACCTTCAGCGGTCGGGCCCGTATGAACGTCCAGAACACCCTGGCGGCCGCGGCCGCAGCCTTCGCAGCGGGTGCACCTCTGCACGACATCCGGCAGGGCCTGCGCACCTTCTCGACGAACTACTACCTCTCCCCCGGCCGTCTCAACGAGGTCGACGTCAACGGGGTGCACGTGATCGTCGACTACTGCCACAACGCCCCTGGCATGCGCATGCTCGGCGACTTCGTCGACCGGGTGGGCGAGAGCCTTGCGGCGACCAGCGAGCTCGGGAAGCCCTCGCGCATAGGCGTGATCGCCACCGCCGGCGACCGTCGGGACGAGGACATGCGGGAGCTCGGCGAGGTCGCCGCACAGCACTTCGACGTCCTGGTGGTCCGGGAGGACTTCGCCCTGCGAGGCCGCGAGCGAGGGCAGACCGCCGATCTCGTGGCTGAAGGCGTGCGCTCGGCCGCCGCGGAGGGGGCCCGCTGCCGTCAGGTCGAGGTCATCCTCGAGGAGATCGACGCGGTCCGTCATGCGATGTCGCGGGCGAACGCCGGTGACCTCGTCGTGCTCTGCGTGGACAAGCACCCGTCGGTGATGGCCGAGCTCGAGACTTGGTCGAAGCAGGCCCAGGCGGGCTCCGGGTCCGTCGACGTCGCCGCTGTCGGGGACCCGGATCTCACCCCTCCGACGGTGCCGACCGAGCGGCCTTGACCTTCATGCGCAGCGTCTCCGGGTCGTCGACGCTGCCTCCGGCGGCGGCGATCCAGTCGTAGACGCCCTGGCGGTCCTCGTGGCACATCAACGCCACGACATCGCCGGGGTGCGCCTGCGCGACGAGCGCCGCGAGCCCGGCCACCTCGGTGGGGTACGACGGCATGTCCGTGACGCCCACGCGCTCGGCGCCGGCTCGGAACAGCCCGTCGAGCTCCTCGGGCGTCCGGCCGCGGAGGTAACGAGCCTTGTGCGCGATGACCACGACGTCGGCGTCGCGTGCCCCCATCTCGCCGAGGTGCTCGACGAGGTCGTCGGTCCGGTCCCCCACCGCACCGAGCCCCAGCAGGAGGCGCCCACCCGGCCGCCGTACGCCCTGCATGATCTCGAGCAGTGCCTCGAGTCCGGCCTCGTTGTGTGCGAGGTCGATGACGACGCTCACCTCTCCCAGGGAGAAGAAGTTCATCCGGCCCGGGTTGTGGGTCGGGTCCGGCCGGAAGGAGGTCAGTCCCTCGACGACGGCCTCCCGGGACAGCCCGACAGCCAGGGCCGCGGAGGCTGCCGCAAGCGCGTTCTCGACGTTGAACCGGGACAGTCCCGCAAGCGTCATCGGGATGTCGGCCACCTCGACGACGGGGTCCGGGTCCGCGTCGGGCGTGAGCAGGGTCAGCCAGCCGTCGATGACGGTCGTGGCACGGCCGCCGTCAGCGAGCACCTCACGCACGGCCGGCGAGTCCGGGTCGCGCGTGAACACCCAGGGACGTGCCCGGATCACCGCTCGCATGGCGAGCACGCGGGGGTCGTGGGCGTTGAGCACGGCCCAGCCGTCGGCTCTGGTGATCCGTGGGACCACGCTCTTGACCTCCGCGAGCTGGTCCAGCGTGTCGATCCCCTGGAGACCGAGGTGGTCGGCCGAGACGTTCGTGACGACCGAGACGTGGTTGTGGACGAGTCCGATGCCCTTGAGCAGGATGCCGCCGCGCGCCGTCTCGGTGACGGCGAGCTCGACCTCCTTGTGCGCGAGCACCCGGCCGGCACCACTGGGCCCGGAGTAGTCGCCTGGTTCGACCAGGACGCCGTCGACGTAGATGCCGTCGGTGCTCGACCAACCGACGTGCAGGCCCTGGGTGCGGGCGATGTGGGCGATCATCCGCGAGGTCGTGGTCTTGCCGTTGGTGCCGGTGACGGCGACGACCGGCACCCTCGGCCGCAGCGTCGTCGTGCCCGGGCCCGGCTCGCACTCGCGGACACGGTGGGCCGCCTCGTCCACCAGCTGATCGAGGCGGGGGTCGGCTACCGCGTCGAGCAGACCGGCCACCTCGCGACCGAGCAGCTCTGCTCGACGCCGGTTCCGCCAGGGGTAGGTGACGACGATCCGGTGCACGTCGTTCGTGGGACGCACCCGCACCGCGATACGGCTGACGCCCGCCTCGGACGCGACCTGCCGGACCAGCCGCGCGGCCGCGCGCATGGCGAACCGCTGGCGGAACCCGCTGCCGACGGCGCCAGCGCGGGCGTTGCGCAGGCCGATGCGCCCTGCGAAGCGGGTTGCGAGGTCCTGGTCGGCGTCGATCAGTGCGGTGAGGTCGAGGGTCAGCTTGATCGCGGCCCTCGGGAAGTACAGGTTCGGGCCTTCGAGGACCCGGAGCTCGACAAGGGACGCTGGGTTGGTGGGGACCGACGACACCGGCGGCACGCTACAGGAGGTCAGGCACCCATCGCGTGGTAGCCACCGTCGACGTGGACGATCTCACCGGTGGTAGCCGGGAAGAAGTCCGAGAGCAGTGCCACGACCGCCTTCGCTGTGGGCTCCTGGTCCTTCTCGTCCCACCCGAGAGGCGAGCGGTCGCTCCACATCGACTCGAGCTCCTCGAAGCCGGGGATCGCCTTCGCGGCGAGGGTCTTCAGCGGGCCGGCCGAGACGAGGTTGCAGCGGATCCCCTGAGGCCCGAGGTCACGGGCGAGGTACCGGTTGCAGGACTCGAGGCCGGCCTTGGCCACGCCCATCCAGTCGTACGCCGGCCACGCCACGGTCGCGTCGAAGGTCATCCCGACCACGGAGCCCCCATGACCCATCAGTGGGAGGCAGGCGGTCGCGAGCGACTTCAGGGAGTACGCCGAGACCTGGACCGCCTGCGCCACGTCGGGCCACGGACCCTCGAGGAACTTGCCGCCCAGCAGAGTCTCGGGGTTGCCGTAGGCGATGGAGTGAACCACGCCGTCAAGGGCGTCGACGTGCTCACGAAGGAGGTCGGGCAGGCGGTCGAGGTGGTCCTGGTCGGTCACGTCGAGCTCGATCACCGGCGCCTCCTGCGGGAGCCGGCTCACGATCCGCTTGGTGATGCCGAGCGCCCGGCCGAAGTTCGACACCACGACCGTCGCGCCCTGCTCCTGGGCCACCCGTGCCACGGCGAAGCCGATGGAGGTGTCCATGGTGACGCCTGCGACGAGGATCTTCTTGCCCTCGAGAATGCCCATGCCCGTCGTACCCCTGTCTGTGTTGTGAGTGCGTTCGTCGGTGACCGTCAGTGCCCCATGCCGAGACCGCCGTCGACGGGGATGACGGCCCCGGTGACGTAGGCAGCGCCGTCCGAGGCGAGCCACTGGACGGCGGAGGCGACCTCGGCGGTGGTGGCGTAGCGCTGGAGCGGGATCTGTGCCTTGTACTCCGCCTTCTTCTCCTCCGGAAGCTCCTCGGTCATGTCGGTCTCGACGAAGCCGGGCGCGACGACGTTGGTCGTGATCGAGCGGCTGCCGAGCTCGCGGGCCAGCGAGCGGGCCATGCCTACGAGGCCGGCCTTGCTGGCGGCGTAGTTGACCTGGCCGGCCGAGCCGAGAAGGCCGACGACGGAGGAGATCAGGATGATCCGGCCGCGCCGCAGCCGGAGCATCCCCTTGGCGGCTCGCTTGGTCACCCGGAAGGTGCCGGTGAGGTTGGTGTCGAGTACGGCGGACCAGTCCTCGTCGCTCATCCGCAGGAGAAGCGTGTCGCGAGTGATCCCGGCGTTGGCGACGAGCACCTCGACCGGCCCCTGCTTCTCCTCGATCTCGGCGAACGCCGCGTCCACGGCCTCGGGGTCGGTGATGTCACAGCGGACGGCGAGAAAGCCCTCCGGCGGCTCGCCGCTGCGATACGTGATCGCTACGTCGTCGCCTGCTTCGCGGAAGGTCTCCGCAATGGCGCGCCCGATGCCTCGGTTGCCTCCGGTGACCAGGACCGATCTACCCACTGTGCCGTCCTCACTGCGCTCGCGAGCCCCTCCCGGGGCGGACTCTGGCGACGCTAGCGGCTACCGGTGGGTAGACAGAATTACTCGTCCTCGAGGCGGAAGCCGAGCTTGAGGCCCACCTGGAAGTGCTGCACGCCCTCGTCCTGCACCTGGCCACGGATCTGGGTGACCTCGAACCAGTCCAGATGACGAAGGGTTCGTGACGCTCGAGCGATTCCGTTTCGGATCGCCTGGTCGATGCCATCCGGCGAGGTGCCGACGATCTCGGTGACGCGGTAGGTGCGGTCGGACATGGTCTCTCCTGTGGGTCGGTCGGGTGGGTTACCTGCCCAGGCTAGTGTCACCACCTCCGACGTACCGTGGATTCATGTCCCGCAAGGATCCCGAGCCGATTCGGATCACCTCGGCGACGACCGGCCACAGCTCCGAAATCGCAGGTCGGCAGCGTCGTTACATCATCTCCATGGCTGTGCGGACGGCATGCTTCGTGCTCGCGGTCGTCTTCCGCGACAGCTTCCTGATGTGGGTCTTCGCGGGCGCCTCCTTCCTGCTCCCCTACGTGGCCGTCGTCATGGCCAACGCCGAGGCGAGAACAGACCCGGACCCCGATCCGGACACCCTCTTCGACCCGATGCGCCCCGAGTTGGGACCCCCTCCGGGTCCCTGAGGCGTCGACTGGTCCAGACCGTTTCGAGAACTTACTGAGCGGTCGCTCGCGTCTCTGGAGTGCCGCATATCGCGCGTGCAACAATCGCGGTCGCGCGACTCGGTCTCCCCCGTCCGGGTCGCGCCCCATGGTGCCGGACGGCTTCCCCCGTGGCCGTCCGGCGCCACCTAATACAGTCGGTCGCATGGACCTGATCTGCTCGGCCAAGGGCTGCTCGGCCCCGGCGCAGTGGTCGCTGCTGTGGAACAACCCCAAGCTGCACACGCCGGACCGGCGCAAGACCTGGCTGGCGTGTGACGAGCACAAGCAGAGCCTCGGGGACTTCCTCCGTGCGCGGTCGTTCCTGCGGGACGTGGAGCCGGTCAGCCCCCGATAGCCGACATGGGCCGGGTCGGCTGCAGGAAGCTGACGTCGTCGATGCCGTGGCCGGGGCGCTTCGTCATCATCGCAGCCCGCCAGCGGTCTGCGATCTCCTCGTCACCGGCCCCACCCCGCAGGGCCGCGCGGAGGTCGGACTCCTCCCGCGCGAAGAGGCAGTTGCGGACCTGACCGTCCGCGGTGAGCCGGACCCGGTCGCAGTCCCCGCAGAAGGGGCGGGTCACCGACGCGATCACGCCCACGGTGGCCGGGCCGCCGTCGACGAGGAAGAGCTCGGCGGGTGCGCTTCCGCGCGGCTCGTCCACGGGCTTGAGCACGAACTCCGACTCGAGAGCGCTCAGGATCTCCTCGGCGGTGACCATGGTGTCTCGGCGCCAGCCGTGCTGGGCGTCGAGTGGCATCTGCTCGATGAAGCGGAGCTGGTAGCCACGCTCCATGCACCACCGAAGAAGCTCTGGGGCGTGACCGTCGTTGATCCCGCGCAGCAGGACCGCGTTCACCTTTACCGGGCCCAGGCCGACGCGCTGGGCGGCCTCGAGGCCCGCGATCACGTCTGCGAGCCGGTCGCGACGCGTGATCGCGAGGAAGTCCTCGCGCCGGATCGTGTCGAGGCTGACGTTCACACGGTCCAGGCCTGCCTCGGCCAGCGCCTCGGCGGTGCGTGAAAGGCCCAAGGCGTTGGTAGTGAGAGACGTCTCAGGACGCGGGTCGAGCGCGGCGGTACGCCGGACGATGTCCACGAGGCCCCGGCGGACCAGCGGCTCTCCCCCGGTGAACCGCACCTCCCGGATCCCGAGCCGCTCCACCGCGATCGCGATCAGACGGACTACCTCATCGTCGCTCAGCGTCTGCTCGTCGGGCAGCCACTCCAGGCCCTCCGCGGGCATGCAGTAGGAGCACCGCAAGTTGCAGCGATCTGTCAGGGAGACACGCAGGTCCGTCGCGATGCGGCCGAACGTGTCGACGAGTGCTCCATTGCTCACCCGGCCCAGTCTATGCGCCGGAGCGGCGTTACTGTCGACCGCGTGAGATTCCTGCTCAGCCGGCGCTGGATCCTGTTCTTCGTGGCAGTGGTCCTCCTCGCGTACCTCGCGTTCCGGCTCGGCGAGTGGCAGTTCCACCGGCTCGACGATCGCCGGGAGCGCAACGCGATCACCGAGCGCAACCTCGCGGCCGACCCCGTCCCGGTCCAGAAGGTGCTCTCCGTCCGCGACCCCGTCTCCCCCCAAGAGGAGTGGCGTCACATCACGGCACGAGGTCGGTACGCCGAGGACGAGACCGTCGTGGTGCGCTACCAGACCCGGGACGGCCAGTCAGGCGTCGACGTGGTCACGCCGCTGGTCACCGACCAGGGCCCGGCCCTGCTGGTCGACCGCGGCTGGCTCGCCACAGGCAACGTGGGTACGACGACACGGCCGGACCTCCCCCCGCCGCCTTCGGGCGACGTCACGGTCCGGGCCTGGGTTCGCGCCGATGCCACCGGCGACTCAGCACAGGTCTCTGACGGGTCCACCCGCGCCATCTCCAGCGTGGAGATCGGCAAGACGCTCGACACGCCGGTCTACCAGGGCTTCGTGGACCTCGACCAGGAGACCCCCGCGCCTGCAAAGCCCCTCGAGAAAGTCGAGATGCCCGACCTCGGGGAAGGCCCGCACTTCTTCTACGGCATCCAGTGGTGGTTCTTCTCAGCGCTCGCCCTCTTCGGCTTCTGCTACCTGGTGTGGGACGAGCGGCGCAAGTTGCGGCGACGACCCACTGACGCGAAGTCCGAACAGAAGGTGTCCGTCGGGGAGTAGGCCGTCACGCGGTGTGCTGCCAGCCTCTGAGGTCGAGCGCGTAGTCGGTCTCGTAGGCCTCGTGGGTGTCACTGGCCTCGATGACGCGGCCGCGCAGCGCGTCGAGGTCGAGGACGGCTTCGAGAGGCGAGACGGACCGGGCCGTCTCCGGGGCGGCCCGGGGCGCACTGGCCCGTTGTGGCGCGCGGGCCTGTTCGGGGTCGGCTTTGCCGAGCGGGTGGGTGCCGTGCTGGTCGACGGCGAACCGGTAGCCGTGCGGGGTGGACCACTCGTAGCTGCCGGGGCCGGTCTGGGTCAGCGTCCAGCGGCCGTGGG
>DATGYO010000174.1:0-9869 GCA_035297905.1 Nocardioidaceae bacterium | reverse complement strand
GTTGGGGTCGAAGCGACGCTTCGTAATCTTGCGCGACCACGGCCGGTTGTGACCGAAGCCCGGCTTCTTGGCGCAGATGTCACAGACGGCAGCCACCGTGAACTCCTGAGAAGACTAGATTGCTCTTACCACTGGTTGGGTTGCCCCCGATGAATCCGGGTGACGCCGGCGTCGACACCCGTGGAAGCACGGGGTCACAGCGTCGAGGCAACCGCACAAGAGTATCCGATGGGCCCACTCCGACGCGAATCGCTGCCCACGCACTAGCCTGGGCAGCCTTCCACGGCGGCACCGAACGGACGAAGGGAGCGTGTCTCCACCATGCAGGACGACGCGGCCGCGACGTTCGACCTGCCCACGGTGGTGCGCTTCGCGGACATCGCCCTCGCCGCGCTGGGCGACGCGCGCGAGGAGATCGACGCGCTCAACGTCTATCCCGTGCCCGACGGTGACACGGGCACCAACCTCTACCTCACGCTCGAGTCGGCCCGCGACATGATGCGGGACCGGGTGGACGGTGACCCCGGTTGCAACCTCAGGGCAGCGCTGGCGGCCTACTCCCGTGGGGCGCTGCTCGGCGCGCGGGGGAACTCCGGCGTCATCATGTCCCAGCTCATCGGGGCGCTCCTCAAGCGGATCGGTGAGGCAGGTCCCGGCGACCGGTCCGCCGCGGTCTTCGCCGAGGGCATGGACCGTGCCACCGATGCCGCCTACGCCGCGGTGGGCGAACCCGTCGAGGGCACGATCCTCACCGTCGCCCGCGAAGCGAGCAGGGCCGCGCTCGCAGCCGCCGAGATCCCCGGGAACCGCCTGGGACACGTCATACGCGCCGCCGCGGCCGCTGCGCGTGAGGCGCTTGCGCACACGCCGGAGCAGCTGAAGACACTCCGCGACGCCGGCGTGGTGGATGCAGGCGGGCGGGGACTGTGCGTCGTGCTCGATGCCGCCGAGACCGCCGTGACCGGCAAGCGGTCCGTGGTGCCGCACCATGCCCTGGGCGTGCACGCGATCCCGATGCCGTTGCCCACCGACGACCTGCATCCCGACGGCCCCGCCTACGAGGTGATGTACCTCCTCGACGCGGACGACTCGGCGGTGCCCGATCTGAGGCGACGGCTCGCCCCGCTCGGTGACTCGCTGGTCGTCGTGGGCGGTGACGGGTTGTGGAACGTCCACGTGCACGTCGACGACGTAGGGGCTGCCGTGGAAGCGGGCATCGAGGCGGGCCGCCCCTACCGGATCCGGGTGACCCACTTCGCGGAGCAGATCGAGCGACTGGCGGGGAAGGCGGTCGAGCATCGACCCCCTGCCGGTCGCCAGGGCCGGAAGGTGGTCGTCGTGGCTGCCGGCGAAGGGCTCGAGCGGCTGTTCACCGAGGCAGGCGCAACCGTCGTCGAGGGCCCTGGACGGCGGCCGTCGACAGGCCAGGTCCTCCAGGCCATTGCCGCGTGTGGGGCGGTGGAGGTCGTCGTCCTGCCCAACGACCGTGACTCGGTCGCGGTGGCCGAGGCCGCCGCCCAGGCCGCTCGGGAGGCCGGTGAGTTCCGGGTCGCCGTCATCCCGACCAGCGCCCAGATCCAGGGCCTCGCCGCCCTCGCCGTTCACGAGCCTGGCCGTCCCTTCGAGGACGACCTGCTGCACATGACCTCCGCCGCCCGCCATGCGCGTTCGGGAGCAGTCACGGTCGCCGCGCGCCAGGCGATGACCACGGGCGGGCCCTGCGAGCCCGGCGACATCCTCGGCGCGGTGGAAGGCGACTTCGTGGTCGTCGGCGACGACCTCTACACGGTGGCGACCGACGTGCTCGAGCGCCTCCTCGGCGGCGGTGGCGAGCTCGTCACCGTGGTGGCGGGTGCGGACGGCGAGGAGCTTGCCGAGCGCTGCGCGTCGTACCTTGCCGCGGAGCACCCGACTGTCGACGTGGTGGTGTATGACGGAGGCCAGGAGCGCTACCCGGTGCTCCTGGGAGTGGAGTAGGACCGTCGTGCCGACCATCAGGTGGGACTCGAAGCTCGCGACTGTCGCGGGCAGGCACGCGCCGAAGATCGAGAAGGCCTTCGGCTATGCGACCGTGGGCGAGCTGCTTCGCCACTACCCACGCAGGTACGTCCCCAAGGGCGAGCTGACCGACCTCGGTTCGTTGACCGTTGACGAGCACGTCACCGTGATCGCCCAGGTGCTCAAGGTCGAGCAGCACTCGTACTCCGACCGACGGCGCGGCGGCATGGCCTACCGGCTCGAGGTGCTGGTCACCACCGGCGACCACGAGCTCATGCTGACCTTCTTCGACAAGAAGAAGCACACCGCCGACTGGCGCAAGGGCAAGATGGCTCCGGGCATGGTCGGTGTCTTCTCCGGCAAGCTCGGCCGGTTCCGCAACAGGTTGCAGCTCACCAACCCACAGTCCAAGCTCTCCGCCGACGAGGACGAGGAGCAAGCCCGCGAGTCGTGGGAGCAGCAGCCGAACCTCATCACGCTCTACCCAGCCACGGCCGCGGTGCAGAGCTGGCAGCTCGAGCGGGCCATCCACCTCGCCCTCGACCTGGTCGACGAGGTCCCGGAGCCGGTCCCCGCAGCCGTCCGGCTGGCTCATGGCCTGCTCAACAGCCGCCAGGCGCTGAAGTGGATCCACCGTCCGGACACGTGGGACGACCAGCGTGCCGCCGAGCGCACCCTGCGCTTCGAGGAGGCCTTCGTCACCCAGACCGTCCTCGCGCGCCGACGCGCCGAGCTGGCGAGGCTGCCGGCGCAGTCCAGGACCGGGGTCGAAGGGGGACTGCTGGACCGCTTCGACGCCAAGCTGCCGTTCGAGCTCACCGAGGGCCAGCAGCAGGTGAGCGACCAGATCCTGGGCGACCTCGCGGGCGGACACCCGATGCACCGTCTGCTCCAGGGTGAGGTGGGCTCGGGGAAGACCGTGGTTGCGCTGAGGGCCATGCTCCGGGTCGTCGACTCCGGCGGCCAGGCAGCGCTGCTTGCCCCCACCGAGGTGCTTGCGCAGCAGCACCACCGCTCGATCACGGCGATGCTCGGCGATCTGGCCGCGGCGGGCATGCTCGGCGGCGCGGACGGCGGCACCCAGGTCGCCCTCCTGACCGGGTCACTCGGCGCGGCGGCCCGCCGGAGTGCTCTTCTCGACGCGGCCTCGGGCTCGGCGGGCATCGTCATCGGCACCCACGCCCTCCTCGAGGAGAGGGTCCAGTTCGCCGACCTCGGCCTGGTCGTGGTCGACGAGCAGCACCGGTTCGGTGTCGAGCAGCGGGCCGCGCTGGCCGCCAAGGCAGGGGAGTCGCGACCTCACGTCCTCGTCATGACCGCGACACCGATCCCGCGAACGGTTGCGATGACCGTCTTCGGCGACCTGGAGACGTCCACGCTCACCGAGCTCCCGGCCGGGCGGGCGCCCATCCAGAGCAGCGTCGTCCCGGTCCGCTACCACCCGTCATGGGTCGACCGGGCCTGGCAGCGGGTGCGCGAGGAGGTCGAGAAGGGACACCAGGCCTATGTCGTCTGTCCCCGGGTCGACCCCGACGAGAAGACCGAACCCGGCGAGGTCACCCTCGCTGCTGTGGAGCAAGTCGCGCCGGCGCTCGCGAACGGTCCGCTCCAGGGCCTGCGCGTCGAGTCGCTGCACGGCCGGATGTCGCCTGAGCGCAAGGAGGCCGCGATGCGGGCCTTCGCCGAGGGCGAGCTCGACGTACTCGTGGCCACGACGGTGATCGAGGTCGGAGTCGACGTGGGCAACGCCACGGTGATGGTCGTGCTCGACGCGGACCGGTTCGGCGTCTCGCAGCTTCACCAGCTACGCGGCCGCGTCGGTCGGGGCGGCCATCCGGGACTCTGCCTGCTGTTCACCCAGGTCGAGGCGAACACCCCCGCACAGGAGCGCCTCCTCGCGGTCGCCTCCACCACCGACGGCTTCGAGCTGTCGCGGGTCGACCTCGAGCAGCGCCGTGAGGGCGACGTGCTCGGCGCCGCCCAGTCGGGCAGCCGGTCCGGTCTCAAGCTGCTCTCGGTCCTCGAGCACGAGGACGAGATCCTCGCTGCGCGTGAGGCGGCGGTCGAGGTGGTCACCGGCGACCCTGACCTTCGCCACCACGCCGCCCTCGCCGACGCCGTCCGGCAGCTCGACGAGTCACAGCAGGCCGACTACCTGGAGAAGGCGTGACCAGCGCACGCGGCTGCTCGTCGGGCCTGGGCTCGTGGTCGCACGGCTCGGGCTCGGCATGACCCGGATCATCGGCGGCACCGCGAGAGGTCGGCGGCTCAAGGCGCCGAGCGGTGACCAGACCCGGCCCACGTCGGACCGTGTGAGAGAGGCGCTCTTCTCCAGCGTGGTGTCCGAGATCGGCTCGATGAACGGCTTGAGGTTCCTCGACCTGTACGCCGGATCGGGCGCGGTCGGCCTGGAGGCGAGGTCGCGCGGCGCCGGTTCGGTCACCCTCGTCGAGCAGGACCGCCGCACCGCCTCGCTGATCCGTGACAACGCGCGTTCGCTCGGCTTCGCGGAGGTCGAGGTGCTCGTCGGGGCTGTGGCGCGCATCCTCGCCGGCGCTCCGAGCGCGCCGTACGACGTGGTCTTCATCGACCCGCCCTACGCCCTGCCCGGTGCCGATGTCCGCTCCGACCTCACCGCGCTGCTCACCCAGGGCTGGCTCGCCGAGGGTGCCCTCGTGGTGGTCGAGAGGGCCACGCGCAGCGGTGAGGTGCCGTGGCCGGACGGCCTCACGCCTTCACGGTCCAAGCGGTACGGCGAGACCACGCTTTGGTACGGTCACGCATCACCATCGGGGGACAAAGCCTTCGATAGCTCGATGCCGTAGTGAACCGAGGAGCAGCAGTGCGCAGAGCCGTGTGTCCGGGATCCTTCGATCCCGTCACCAACGGGCACATCGACATCGTCTCCCGAGCCTCCGGGCTGTTCGACGAGGTGACCGTGGCCGTCTTGATCAACAAGTCCAAGAAGAGCCTGTTCAGCGTCGAGGAGCGCATCGACATGCTCACCGAGGTCTGCGCACCGTTCGGCAACGTGAAGATCGACGCCTTCCACGGCCTGCTCGTCGACTTCTGCCAGGAACGCGGCATCCACGCCATCGTCAAGGGCCTCCGGGCGGTGAGCGACTTCGACTACGAGCTCCAGATGGCGCAGATGAACTCCAGCCTGGCTCCGGTCGAGACGGTCTTCGTGCCCACCAGCCCGGAGTACTCCTTCCTCGCGTCGAGCCTGGTCAAGGAGGTGGCCACGTTCGGTGGTGACGTGTCGCCCCTGGTCCCACCGCTCGTCCTCGAGCGGCTCACCGCGCGGTTGGCCGAGCGGGCCCGCGAGTAGTACGACTCTGTGACGAACGTCTCCGCCCCGACGTATCGTCATGGTCCCGGGGGTAGGGAGCCCGCATCCTGGGTAGGAGATTCCCGGGTTCCCTGACTGACGAGAAAGGTCAACGTGGACGTGCGCGCCAAGCTTGCCGAGATCCGGCAAGTGGTCGAACAGGCTCGGTCGATGCCGATGTCTGCCTCCGCCGTGGTGAACCGCGGCGAGCTGCTCGCGATGCTCGATGAGCTCGCGGAGGAGATGAACGTGGCCTTCGAGGAGGCCCACAAGATCAAGGGTGAGCGCGACGAGGTAGTCGCCAGCGGGCGCCGCGAGGCGGAGCACATCATCGCCGACGCGCGCAACGAGCGCGACCGTCTGGTCTCAGACACAGAGGTGTTCCGGCTCGCGCAGCGACGGGCCGATGAGGTTCTCGCGGAGGCCCGTGCCGACGCCGACGGGCTGCGCAAGGAGACCGACGACTACGTGGACGGAGTCCTCGCCAACTTCGAGATCACACTCGAGCGGACGATCGAGGAGGTCAAGCGCGGTCGGGAGAGGCTTGCCGGTCGCTCTGCACTCGACTCGCTGACCGAGGACGAGGTCGACCGGATCAAGCTGCCCGAGCACCTCGAAGGCTGAGCCCACCGGTCGCCTCCGGGACCTGTCCACCCCGCGTCCGTGGATGGCGCCTCGTTTTGGTTGACGATGCCCCCAGACGCTACGCTTGTCGACGGTTCGCCATGCTCGTTGCGGCTGCGATGACTTCTCAGTCCGGGACGGACGTGGGGAACCGTGATCTGTTGTGCCCGATGACGGAAGTGACTGACCAGTGTCTCTCGACCCGAGAGCGCCGCTCGTGCTCGACACCCGCGAGCTCGGCCGCCGCCCGGGGTCGCAGCGCAAGGTGTCATTCACGGCACCGGCGCCTGCAGATCTCGGCATCGAAGTTCTCAGCGTCCCCGAGGGGTCGCCGGTCGAGTTCGACCTGCGGCTCGAGGCAGTCATGGAGGGCGTGCTCGTCACCGGCACCGCGCGTGCCGAGCTGACGGGTGAGTGCGCCCGGTGCCTGGAACCCCTCACCGACGAGGTGGAGGTGGACCTCCAGGAGCTCTTCGCCTACGAGGGGAGCGCCACCGCGACGGACGAGGGCGACGACGATGTCAGCCGGTTGGAGGGCGACCTGCTCGACCTCGAACCTCTGCTGCGGGATGCGGTGGTGCTCTCACTGCCGTTCCAGCCGCTGTGCCGGGACGACTGTCCGGGTCTGTGCACCGAGTGCGGTGCCAGGCTGGCAGACGACCCGGGACACCAGCACCACGACGCGATCGACCCTCGATGGGCGGCGCTGCAGGGGCTGGCTGAACAGACCGACGAGAAGCTCGGCCGGAACACCGGCCCGACCAAGGAGTGAACAATGGCAGTCCCGAAGCGGAAGATGTCGCGCAGCAACACGCGTCACCGTCGCTCGCAGTGGAAGGCTGTTGCGCCGTCGCTGGTGACCTGCAGCAACCCCGCATGCGGCTCCAAGCACCTGCCGCACCGCGCCTGCCCTGACTGCGGTCAGTACGGCGCCCGCGCCGACCGCCGCCAGGTCCTCTGACGGATCCGGCCATGAGCGAGCCGTCGTACGACGACTTGCGGGCCGCGCTCGGCAGCCCGGAGCTGGACGCCGAGCTGCTCGAGCGCGCCCTCACCCATCGTTCGTTCGCCTACGAGAACGGTGGGCTGCCCACCAACGAGCGACTGGAGTTCCTCGGGGACTCCGTGCTCGGCGTGGTGGTCACCGACACGTTGTACCGGTCGCATCCCGACCTGTCCGAGGGGCGGCTCGCGAAGCTGCGCGCCGCCGTCGTGAACGCGCGAGCACTCGCCGAGGTGGCGCGCACCATCGGCCTCGGCAAGCACATCAAGCTCGGGCGCGGGGAGGAGTCGACCGGCGGGCGCAACAAGTCCTCGATCCTCTCCGACACCGTCGAGGCGGTCATCGGGGCGGTCTACCTCAGTGGCGGCTTCAGCGCGGCGAGCGACGTCGTGCACCTGCTGTTCGACCCGCTGATGGAGGCGGCCGCGGGTCTCGGCGCGGGGCTCGACTGGAAGACCAGCCTGCAGGAGCTCTCCGCGGAGCACTCCCTCGGCGTCCCCGACTACGTCATCGAGGACGAGGGCCCCGACCACGAGAAGACCTTCACCGCGCAGGTCCGGGTCGGCGACGAGCTCTACGGTCGCGGCACCGGCCGTTCCAAGAAGGAGGCCGAGCAGCAGGCCGCCGAGACCGCCTATCGCGCCATCGCCGCCGAGCGCGGGGCCGCGGCAGGCCTGGCCGGCGACGTTCCCGCACCCCCCACCACGGCGCAGGCGACCTCGGAGGCGGCCGCCGAGGAGGTCGAAGAGGCGTTGGAGGGACCCGAGACACCCGACGACGCCGAAGACTAGGCACGTGCCCGAGCTTCCCGAGGTCGAAGTCGTACGGGCAGGTCTGGAGGCCCACGTCGTGGGCCGCACGATCACCTCGGCCGAGGTGCTGCACCCCCGCCCTCTCCGCCGGCACCTTGCCGGGCCCGATGACTTCGCCGCGTCCGTGACCGGCCGGACCGTTCTCTCGGCCCGTCGCCGCGGGAAGTACCTCTGGCTGCCGCTCGACAGCGGCGACGCGATCCTCGGCCACCTCGGAATGAGCGGCCAGATGCTGGTCCAGCCGGCCTCTGCGCCGCCCGAGCGCCACCTCCGGGTGCGGTTCGGCCTTTCAGGTGGCCCGGACGGGGCACACGGTCCCGATTCCGCTGGCCTCGAGCTGCGCTTCGTCGACCAGCGGATGTTCGGCGGTCTTGCGCTCTCGTCAGGCGGCGCCGAGCTGCCGCCGGAGATCGCGCACATCGCGCGGGACCCCATGGATGCGGAGTTCGACGACGACGAGTTCGTGATGCGGGTCCGGCGCCGCAGCTCGGGCGTCAAGCGCCTGCTGCTGGACCAGACCCTGGTCTCCGGTGTCGGCAACATCTACGCCGACGAGGCCCTCTGGCTCGCGCAGCTGCACGGGGACCGCCCCGGCAACAAGCTCCGGCGCGCAGACGTGGTGGCGCTGCTCGCCGGCGTGCGCACGGTGATGGCAGCCGCCCTGGCGCAGGGCGGTACGTCGTTCGATGCCCTCTACGTCAACGTGAACGGCCAGAGCGGGTACTTCGACCGGTCGCTCGAGGTCTACGGGCGGGAGGGGGAGGCCTGCTCCCGTTGTGGGAGCCCGGTGGTCCGGGTGAGCTTCATGAACCGGTCGTCGTACTTCTGCCCGAGGTGTCAGCCCCGGCCCCGCCGACGCTCCTCCTGAACCGGCTCCGGTACCACTCCGGTGTGGTCGATCGGTGTCCAGGGTTCCGAGGCGACCCATTCGCTCCCGCACCCGAGGCACGCGAACAGCCGTTCGCCGTCCAGGTCGGTGCCGGTGTCCTCCCAGCTGCACAGACGCCGGCAGGCCGAGATATCCAGGGATGGGCGCATGGACCGAAAAATACCCGACGTCCGTAACGAGCAGACCCCAGGATTGACCCTGAGCCGGGGGAGTGCGATTCTTGAAGCACACTCTCCACCCCATCCGGCCACAGCCGGTCCAGCGGTGTGACCTGACTCTTCCTCCGGAGGACACACAATGGCCAAGGCGCTTCTCGGTTACATGAGCAGCACCGACCCCCGAGCACTCGCCCACCTGATGGCGGAGAACCGTCGTCTGCGCCGACAGGTTGCGGACCTCGAGGCTCACGTGCTGCGGATCTCGGCGGAGAACGACTCGCTCGCCGCTGCGGCGGCGGAGGCGCAGCTGCTCACCCTCGACGAGAGCATGCAGCCCGCCTGACCCAGGCCATTCGGCCAAAGAGCGCCGGCTGAACGGCGCGGAATCCCCTCCGGGTGGCGGCACGGCCGCCGTACGCTGCTGGTATGACAGCGACGTCGGCCCTGGGACGTGGCCTCGACCGACTCCTCGACCGTTCGGTCGTCCTCGGCTACACCCGGATCGGTCCGGCTCTCCGGCGTACCTGGTGGCCCGACGACCCGGCTCCTGGAGCCCTGTCCGGACGCGTCGTGGCCATCACGGGGGCCAACTCGGGCCTGGGGAAGGCCACCGTTCTGGGCGCCGCCATGCTCGGCGCCGAGGTGCGCATGCTGTGCCGCAGCGTCGAGAAAGGCGAGGCGGCCCGCGAGGAGATCCTCGCCGTGCTGCCCGACGCGGTGATCCACGTCGACCGTTGCGACCTGAGCGACCTGACCGGCGTCGCGGAGGTAGGGCGCTCGCTCGCGGCGGAGGTCCCGAAGCTGCATGCTCTCGTGCACAACGCCGGCGTCCTCCCGCCGGACCGAGCCGAGACACGAGACGGTCACGAGCTCACGTTCGCGACCCACGTCCTTGGGCCGCACATGCTCACCGACGCCCTGCGCGGTCCGCTGGCCGCCGACGCCGACGGTCGCGTGATCTTCGTCGTGTCGGGCGGCATGTACACGCAGAAGCTGCCGCTCGACGACCCGGAGTACACCCGCAGCGCCTACTCCGGGACCGTCGCCTACGCCC
>DATGYO010000173.1:0-4384 GCA_035297905.1 Nocardioidaceae bacterium | reverse complement strand
GAGGAGGTCGACTGACATGACGCTCAAACTGCACCACCTGCGTCCCGCCCCAGGGGCCAAGACCCCCAAGGCCCGCGTCGGTCGTGGTGAGGGCTCCAAGGGTAAGACCGCGGGTCGCGGCACCAAGGGGACGAAGGCCCGCTACCAGGTGCCCTCGTCCTTCGAGGGTGGCCAGATGCCGATCCACATGCGTCTGCCGAAGCTCAAGGGCTTCAAGAACCCGTTCAAGGTGGAGTTCCAGGTCGTGAACCTGGACCGCCTGAACGAGCTCTTCCCCGAGGGCGGCACCGTCGGTGTCGACGAGCTGGTCGCCAAGGGCGCGGTCCGTCGTGGCCAGCCCGTCAAGGTGCTCGGCTCGGGCGATGTCTCGTCGGCGCTCCAGGTGAGCGCCCACGCGTTCTCGGCCAGCGCCAAGGAGAAGATCGCCGCTGCCGGCGGCAGCACCACCGAGCTGTGATCTGACAGCTCAGCACAGTTCAACGACCAGGGGCGTGGTCGGCGCGAGCCGGTCGCGCCCCTGGTTGCATCACCAGGGGGCACAGCTCGACACCGGTCAGACCGTGGCCCGCTCCCTGTTAGGCTTCCGGGGTCCCGCTGCAAAGGGCGGAGATACCCGCACGTGTAGAAAGAGGACCAGGTGCTAGGCGCATTCGCCAACGCGTTCCGGACGCCGGACCTGCGACGAAAACTGCTTTTCGTCCTGCTCATCGTCACGATCTTCCGGCTGGGCTCCCAGGTGCCCGCGCCGGGGGTCAACGTGCAGAACGTTCAGGGCTGCTTCCAGCAGATCTCGAACGAGGGCCTCTACGGGATGATCAACCTCTTCTCGGGCGGCGCACTGCTGCAGCTGACGATCTTCGCGCTCGGCATCATGCCGTACATCACCGCGAGCATCATCCTCCAGCTGCTCGTGGTCGTGATCCCTCGTCTGGAGACCCTCAAGAACGAGGGGCAGGCGGGGCAGACCAAGATCACGCAGTACACCCGTTACCTCACACTTGCGCTGGCGATCCTCCAGGCGACCGGCATCACCGCCCTCGCCCGCAACAGGGCGCTGCTGCAGAACTGCCCCGACGCGCTGCTGTACCACGAGGACTCGCTCTGGACGATGGTCGTCATGGTCATCACGATGACGGCCGGCACCGCGGTGATCATGTGGCTCGGTGAGCTGATCACCGAGCACGGCATCGGCAACGGCATGTCCCTGCTGATCTTCACCCAGGTGGTCGCCACCTTCCCGGCGTCGCTGTGGTCGGTCAAGACCGCCAAGGGCTGGCTCACCTTCGGCATCGTCATGGTCGTCGGTCTCGTGATCATCGCCGCGGTGATCTTCATCGAACAGGCGCAGCGGCGCATCCCGGTGCAGTACGCCCGGCGGATGGTCGGGCGCAAGATGTTCGGCGGCTCGTCGACGTACATCCCGCTCAAGGTCAACCAGGCCGGCGTCATCCCGGTCATCTTCGCCTCGAGCCTGCTGTATCTGCCGGCGATGGCCGCGCAGTTCGGCGGAGGCGGCTCGAAGCTCTCGCAGTTCGTGCAGGCCTACCTGGCCAGGGGAGACCACCCCCTCTACATGGCGATCTACTTCGCGCTGATCATCTTCTTCACCTACTTCTACGTCGCGATCACCTTCAACCCCGTGGAGGTCGCCGACAACATGAAGAAGTACGGCGGCTTCATCCCCGGGATCCGGGCGGGCAAGCCGACCGAGGAGTACCTCTCCTACGTCCTGTCCCGCATCACGTTCCCGGGCTCGCTGTACCTGGGTCTGATCTCGTTGATCCCGCTGGTTGCCTTCGGGCTCATCGGTGCCAGCCAGAACTTCCCGTTCGGTGGTACGTCGATCCTGATCATGGTCGGCGTCGCCCTCGACACCGTCAAACAGATCGAGAGCCAGCTGCAGCAGCGCAACTACGAAGGATTCCTCCGCTAATGCGACTCATCCTGATGGGCCCTCCCGGCGCCGGCAAGGGCACCCAGGCCAAGGTGGTCTCGGCTCGCCTGGGCATCCCAGCGGTGTCCACCGGTGACATCTTCCGCGCCAACGTCTCCGAGGGAACGCCCCTCGGGGTCGAGGCCAAGCGCTACATGGACGCGGGTGACTACGTCCCCGACGAGGTCACCAACGGCATGGTCCGGGACCGGCTCGCGCAGGACGACGCGTCCCGCGGGTTTCTGCTCGACGGGTACCCCCGAACGGTGGCGCAGGTCGAGGAGCTCGACCGCATGCTCGCGGACGCCGGGCATGCTCTCGACGCCGTGGTCGTCCTCACCGTGGACGACGAGGAGCTCATCCAGCGGCTGCTGAACCGGGCCGCGACCGAGGGGCGCACCGACGACACCGAACAGGTGGTCCGTCACCGCCAGGACGTCTACAACCAGCAGACCGCGCCGCTGCTCGCGGTGTACGCCGAGCGGGGCATGCTGGTCGAGGTCGACGGCATGGGGTCCGTCGACGAGGTCAGCGAGCGGATCTTCACGGCGCTGGAGAAGGTGCGCGGCTCCGCCGCGAGCTGATCGACGTGTTCAAGGACCGCGGAATCGAGATCAAGACCCCCGAGCAGATCGACAAGATGCGGGTCGCCGGCCTTCTGGTGGGCCAGACCCTCGAGCTGCTCCGGGAGTCCGTGCGGCCCGGCATCACCACGCGGGAACTCGACCAGATCGCCGAGGACAACATCAGGTCCTCGGGTGGCCTGCCGTCGTTCAAGGGCTACCACGGCTTTACCGGCAGCATCTGCGCGTCGGTCAACGACGAGGTCGTCCACGGGATCCCCGGCGACCGGGTCATCCAGGACGGCGACGTGGTCTCCATCGACTGCGGTGCGATCGTCGACGGCTGGCACGGCGACGCCGCCATCACCGTTGCGGTGGGCGAGGTGCCCGACGAGGCGCTCGAGCTGATGCGCGTGACCGAGGAGGCGATGTGGCGCGGGTTCGCCGCAGCCAAGCTCGGGGGCAGGGTCACCGACATCTCGCACGCGGTCGAGAGCTACATCCGGAGCCAGGGCGACTACGGGATCATCGAGGAGTACGTCGGCCACGGCATCGGCACCGCCATGCACCAGCCGCCGAATGTGCCCAACTACGGCAAGCCGGGCAGGGGCCCGCGCCTGGTCGAGGGCCTCGCGCTCGCCGTCGAGCCGATGGTGGTCCTCGGCGGCCACTCCACCCACGTGCTTCCTGACGACTGGACGGTCAAGACCGACGACGGCTCCGTCGCGGCGCACTTCGAGCACACCTTCACCCTCACCCCCCAGGGCGCTTGGGTGCTGACCGCCATCGACGGCGGGCAGGCCAAGCTGGGCGAGCTCGGGGTCCCGTTCGGCGGGTCCTGAGCCTTCCCGCAGGCCGAAACACCTGTCCACGGGCAACCCTCGGGGCCTCGATTAGGGTTTAGGGCGCGGTTTCCCGTAGACTTGGACGTCGGCCCAACGTGGGCCTGTTTCGTGGTGCCCTGCGGCTGCCCGGCAACTGACACGATCCCTCGGCTGAGTGATCACGTCGCGCCCGGGATGGGGCTCCCCGGCGGGCCGCACGAGGTCCACCCGGCGCCGCCGGGAGGTTCCCGGGCCACGGTAGACCAGTCATCAACAGATTGCGGAGGACATGCCGAAGAAAGAAGGCGTGATCGAGATCGAGGGCACGGTTGTCGAGGCGCTCCCGAACGCCATGTTCCGGGTCGAGCTGAGCAACGGCCACAAGGTCCTCGCCCACATCAGCGGCAAGATGCGTCAGCACTACATCCGAATCCTTCCCGAGGACCGTGTCGTCGTCGAGCTCTCGCCGTACGACCTGACCCGCGGGCGGATCGTCTACCGGTACAAGTAATCCCACGGGGGCGACGCCCCTGTGAACCGGCTCGTTGCGTCCGCAACTCGTCGGGATCCAGCCGTCGAACCGAGAAGAGCTTCGAACATGAAGGTCAACCCGAGCGTCAAGCCGATCTGTGACAAGTGCAAGGTGATCCGTCGCCACGGCCGCGTCATGGTGATCTGCGAGAACCCTCGTCACAAGCAGCGCCAGGGCTGAACCCCGGCGCTGTGACTGAGCACAACTGAATCCGGGCCCACGTCAGCACGACCTGGGCTCACCGATCGTGACCGCTCATCCGTCACGTCCGTCTACCTCTGTGGTCGATGGTCAGCCGGATGCGACCCCCGGGCCGGAGGCCGGGGCCCTGCCGAGGCGGGTAGGGACGCGGCACGAACAGACACCTCCGACGAATTGAAGGGAAACCGCCTACATGGCACGCCTCGTTGGTGTGGACCTCCCGCGCGACAAGCGCATCGAGATCGCACTCACCTACATCTACGGCATCGGCCGTACCCGCGCCCAGCAGCTCCTGGCCTCGACCGGAGTCGACCCCAACATGCGGGTCCAC
>DATGYO010000172.1:0-6410 GCA_035297905.1 Nocardioidaceae bacterium | reverse complement strand
TTGAGGAGGACACCATGGGTAAGACCGGCCGCAAGCGCCGCGCCCGCAAGAAGAAGGGCGCCAACCACGGTAAGCGCCCCAACGCCTGAGCCCAGGCGTTCTTGCGCGTGACGCGCAGATACGAGAAAGACCCCGGCCAATGATCGGCGCGGGGTCTTTGTCGTCTCCGGAGGCACTGAGGGCCTCACGCGAACGGTGGTCAGGTCGGGTCGGTGTAGATGTCGACGTGGACTTGTCGGATGCGAAGGAGCACCCGGTCACGCAAGGTCTCGGGAGCGTGCTCGGCGCACGAGCGCTGGACCAGCGCCTTCACGGTGCGCTCGAGGTCGTACTTCTCCAGACACGGACCGCAGTCGTCGAGGTGCTGCTGGATCTGGTCGCAGTCGGCCTTCTCGAGCTCGTTGTCGATGAAGAAGAACATCCGCTGCAGGACCTCCGCACAATGGGGGTCGTGAGGGCCGTCACAGTTCGTCACGAGACACCTCCCTTGGCGTCCGAACCGGTAGCGGCGGGGAGCAGTCCACGCTCCCGGACGTAGTCCTCCAGAAGCTCCCGAAGCTGGCGGCGCCCGCGGTGAAGCCGCGACATCACGGTCCCGATCGGGGTGTCCATGATCTCGGCGATCTCTTTGTAGGGGAACCCTTCGACGTCGGCGAGGTACACGGCCAGACGGAAGTCCTCCGGAAGCTGCTGCAAGGCGTTCTTCACGTCGCTGTCAGGCAGGTGCTCGAGTGCTTCCATCTCCGCCGACTTCAGGCCGGACGAGGTGTGCGACTCGGCACGGTGCAGCTGCCAGTCCTCGATGTCCTCGCTCATCGACTGCAGCGGCTCCCGCTGCTTCTTGCGGTAGGAGTTGATGAACGTGTTGGTGAGGATGCGGTACAACCACGCCTTGAGGTTCGTGCCGTGCTTGTACTGGTGGAACGCGGCGTAGGCCTTCGCGAACGTCTCCTGGACCAGATCCTCGGCGTCCTGCGGGTTGCGCGTCATGCGCATCGCGGCGGAGTACAGCTGGTCGAGGTACGGCATCGCATCGCGCTCGAAGCGCGCCGACCGCTGCTCCTCGGTCTCCGGCAGGTCCGGATCCGGCTGGGTGGTTGAGTCTGTCATCGAGTCCCAGCCTACCGGCAAGGGCCGACACCACTCCGCGGCCTGAGATCCGCAGGCGGGAAGCATTGCCAGCACGCGGACTCCCTTCACGTGTCGAGACGATGTACCCGGTCAATTCGTGCACCCGGAGAACACCTCATCCGGCGTTTCGATTCCCCGTCACCTCGCGAACCACCCACTCGAGCGTCGCCTCGACGATGATGCCGAGGGCCTCCTCCTGGGTGAGCTCCGCCTTCCGCGGCACGTGGAAGGAGTGGTCCGCCAGCGGTACGACGGTCAGGTCCACGTCCGAGGGGAACTCCTCGGGCCTGCCGAACGGGTCCCGCTCTCCCTGGATGACCAGGGTCGCCACTCCTGCCCCCTCCAGCTCCTCGAGCCTCGACTTCTCCGGCCGCCCCGGCGGGTGCAGCGGGAACGCGAGGGCGAGGTAGCCGTCCACCTGAAGCGCTCGGGCGCAGCGTGCTGCGGCGCGGGCTCCTGCGCTGCGACCGCCGACCACGCGAGGCGTCCGGGGCCGGAGCGCGCCTGCCGCCGCCTTCAGGCACTCGTCGAGCACTGCGGGGCGGGGGGCCAGCTTCTTCCCGGCTACCCGCCACGGCATCTCGAGCAGCTCGACGGTGACGCCCTGGCGCGGAAGCTCGGCCGCCAGCGCCTGGAGGTCCGGCGCCTCGATGCCTCCTCCTGCGCCGTGGGTCAGCAGCAGGGTCGCGATCGGGGTCGACGCACGATGGATGACCAACCGCGCGTCACCGTGCGGCGTGGCCAGCGTGCGTGTCCGGCTCACTTCTCCACCACGCCCGGCATCGGAGGCTCGACCGGCAGCGGCTCGAGGAGGTCGGGGCCGTTGTTCTTGACGTTGTTGACCTTCGTCGAGACCGGGTACGCCTCCAGCCGCCCGGGCGCCGCAGGCACGAGCAGACCCTCGAGGAGGTGCGGGTCCGAGACAGTCGGGTCCAGCCACGCGGCGTACTTGTCCCGGTCGACGAGCAGCGGCATCCGGTCGTGGATGCGCCCGAGCTCGTCCTCGGCGGTGGTGGTGAGCACGGTGCAGGTCCACCGGAACCGATCCGGGTCGTCGTCGGCCTTCGTCGGGTCGCGCCAGATCTCGTAGAGCCCTGCCATCGCGAGCACAGACCCGTCCTGGTTGTGGATGAAGAACGGCTGCTTCTTCGGCCGTCCTCTCTTCTTCGCGGGGCCTTCGGCGCCGGGCGCGTCCTCCGCCTCGTCGTCACCGAGGACGTACCACTCGTAGTAGCCGTCCGCGGGCAGCAGGCAGCGGCGCGCGGCGAAGGCCCTACGGAAGGCAGGCTTCTCGGCGACCGTCTCGACGCGAGCGTTGATCAGCCGGTTGCCGATCGCGGGATCCTTCGACCACGACGGCACGAGACCCCAGGTCAGCACGCGCAGCTGCCGTTGCGCCGGAAGCTCCTTCTCCTTCGACGGCGGCCGGGACAGAACGGCGTAAACCTCCTTGGTGGGCGCCACGTTGTAGTCGGCGACGAGGCTCTCACGCACCTCGGACTGCTCGATCTCGAACTCCTCGACCAGGTCCTCCGGCCGGCGACTGGACGCGTAACGACCACACATGATGGTCAGGCTAGTTCGTGAGGTCGCCCGAGGTGCGGCGCTCGACGCGACCCGTGTCGTCGGTCAGCGCGCGAGCTCGTCGAGCAGACGGGTTGCCGACTCGGGGGTCTCGGGCAGCCCCTCGATCCAGACGCGGACGTCCGTGCCCCCCATGTCGAGGTCGCCGAGCAGCTCGCGGACCATCGCGACGGAGGCGCCGAGCTGCGGCAGCCGTTGCACGACGATCGCGGCCCTGTCAGCGCTGAGGCGGGCGATGGTCTCGCCTCCCGCGAACACCGCCCGCGCCATCTCGGCGACCTGCACGAAGTGCAGAGCACGGGTGAACTGATGCTCGGCTCGTCGGCGAGGGTCCCCGGCCGCCATCTCCACGACCACGAGGGCGTGGGTGGCAGACATCGACTCACCGCACCGCGCAGCGTCGCGGTACAGCTCGTCGAGCCGCGTCCTCAGGTGCGGAAAGCTCGCCATCCCCGTGAGCGGGTCCTCGCAGGAGAGCTCATGAAGGAACTCCAAAGTTGCCTCGCTCCACGCGATGCTCAGTGCCTCCACGGACGCGAAGTCCGGCTCGACCCCGATGACGAGGTCGAACGTCGTACGTAGCCCGTCCAATGCCTCACCCAGGGCGGCACCGTCACGGGCTACGTCACGACCGACAGTGGCGCAGGCAGGGCGGGTATCGGCGGCAGACTCCAGGGCCTCCCCAACTGCCTCGAAGCGCGGCGGAAGAGAACGCCGTACATCTTCAGACATCTCATGCCCTGGGGTGTCTCCCACCGATACCGCCCTGCGACGACCGAACGACGTGAATATCGCCATCGGCCGCCTCCCCTTTTGCGCCTTAGCCGACTCCCTCGTGTCGGCGTGTGTGCACCGATGAGACGGACGGCCATGACGCCTATGACGCGGAACCCAGGATCTTTTTTCATCTCCCCAAGGTGGGGTGGTCTTTCCGGGTCAACACGGGTCGCCTCGGGCAAAGCGGAGAAATCGGACATCGGCTCCGGAGACAGTGCCCCGCGTCTATCGTGATTTCGAGGCGGTATGAGCCGCGTCACCTCCGAGGGGGAAAGTCGTTCAACCTGTCATGACGGAGCTACTCAGTAGGGTCGAGGCGCCCAGCGATGCGGAGCTGATCTCACGCGTTCGCGGCGGCGACGTCTCTGCCTACGGTGAGCTCTTCTCCCGCCACGTCGATGCTGCCAGACGCCTGGGCCGACAGCTGGTCCGCGGCACCGACGTGGACGACCTGGTCTCGGACGCCTTCGCCAAGACCCTCCAGGTGCTCCAGAGCGGCGGCGGTCCCGACGTCGCGTTCCGCGCCTACCTGCTCACCTCGGTGCGCCGACTGCACGTCGACCGGATCCGCGCCGCGAAGCGGGTGCAGCCGTCGGACGACATGACCGCGTACGACGACGGCGTGCCGTTCCAGGACACCGCGATCGCGAACTTCGAGAACGGCGCCGCGGCCAAGGCCTTCAGCTCCCTCCCCGAGCGCTGGCAGCTCGTGCTGTGGCACCTCGAGGTCGAGGGGCAGAAGCCCGCCGACATCGCTCCCCTGCTCGGCATGAGCGCGAACTCCGTGTCCGCTCTGGCGTACCGCGCCCGGGAGGGCCTGCGTCAGGCCTTCTTGACCATGCACCTGGCAGACAGCCCCACCGAGGAGTGCCGCTGGGTCAACGAGCACCTGGGCGCCTACGTCCGCAAGGGCCTCTCCCGCCGCGACACGACCAAGGTCGAGCAGCACCTGGACGGCTGCCGGCGCTGCACCGCCATGTACCTCGAGCTCAGCGAGGTCAACTCCAACCTCGCCGGCATCATCGCGCCGCTCATCCTCGGGGCGGCCGCGGCCGGCTACATCTCCTCGGCAGGCACCGCCGGCCTCTCCGGTCTCTCGGCACTCATCGGCCGGGTCCGTGACTCCCTCGGCTCACAGCCGGGCGGCGGCGCGGCCACCACGACCGGGAGCGCCACGACCGGAACGGCCACCACCGGCGGGACGGCGATCTCGACCGGCGCGGTGACGAGCGGCGCCGCCACCACGGGTGCGATCACGACGGGTGTCATCACGACCGGTGCCGTCACCACCGGCGGGATGATCACCGCGGGTGGCGTCATCGCCGCCGGTGTCGCCGCAGTGACCACTGCCGCCCTCGTGCTCGGCGGCGGTGGCGGCAGGGAGGCGCTCAGCCAGGCGGACCGCCCGATGGGCGTGGTTCAGCATCCCGGTGGCCAGGGATCCGGTGACACGGCGGGTCGGCCGGCAGGACAGGACAAGGCCGGCTCTTCCGAGCTCGGCGGACTCCCGGCGGGCAGCACCAGAGCCGGCGGCAACTCGTGGATCGTCGGCGAGGGCGGCCGCCCCAACACGTCCGAGAGCGACACGGCTGGGGTCGGGGACGGCACCGGCCCCTGGTACGTCAACAAGCCCGCTCCCGTCGGAGACAACCAGGCGCCCGGGGCGGACAACCCCGCCGCCGGTGGCGACCCCGTCCCCGGACCTGGTACGGGCCCCGCCCCCGACCCCGGCACCGGCGGTGACACCCAGCCCGGCACCGGTAGCGACCCCGGCTCAGGCCCAGGCACCGACCCAGGAACGGCCGACCCAGGTGGCAGCAACGACCCCGGCACGGGCCCAGGCACGGGCGACCCCGGCACGGACCCAGGAACGAGCGACCCAGGTGGCAGCACCGACCCCGGCACGGAGCCAGGAACGGGCGGTTCCGGCACGGGCGACCCCGGTGGCAGCGGCGACCCGGCCGTCATCAGCGCCACGCTGACGGTCACCGGCGGGGACACGGTGGTCGACGGCGCAGTCGCCTTCTCCCTGAAGGGCAACCCTGCCCTGCCGGCAACCGTCAAGGTGTCGCTGGACTCCAAGCCGGGCGGGATCACCTTCCAGCAGGAAGGCCCCTGCACGAGGCTCGACGGCACGACGGTCACGTGCACGACGACGCCGCAGATGCTGAACTCGTTGGTCTCGGGCATCCCGATGGTCGGCGACGGCGCGGTGACCTACGTGACGGCGCTTCCGCTGGACATCCCCCAGGGCCAGGAGGACACCGACCTCTCCCTCACCGTGACGAGCGCCGACGACCATGTCCTCGGCAGCGCGGAACCGTACCAGTTCTCCTACAAGGCTCCGCAGGTCACGCCACCCGGCGAGGAGGACGGGCCGTTCGCGATCGCGACCGGCTCCGACCCCGTGGCGACGCCGGTGAAGGACGGAGAGCACGGCCAGCACCTGTACGACCTCACCGTGACGTTCAAGGGCGTCAAGAACGGTGGGCGGCTCGATCTGAAGCTCACCCACCCCGCCGACGCCTTCCAGCCCTCCGACGGATGGGTTGTGTCGGATGACCGCCAGGTCGCGACGCGTACGCTCGAGCCCGGCCCGAACCGGCTGACCGTGAACCTGGTGGCCAGGCTGCCCGGCAGTCTGCAGGGCAGCACGATCGAGGCGACCTTCGAGGGCGAGACGAAGACCGTCACGCTCAACGACCCGGTCGGCACCAGCGGTGCGACACTCGGCGCGGTCAACAACCAGCTGTTGGCAGCGGCGGCGCTGTTCGGAAGTCGCCCCTGACGGGCGCGGAAACCCATTTCGCGCCAGGCGGCCGGCCTGTTTAGAATCTCCGCACTGCGTTGACGGAGACAAGTAGCCGCCGACCGGTGGAGCACAGAGAGCCGCCCGAAGTGCTGAGAGGGCGGAGTCC
>DATGYO010000171.1:0-12915 GCA_035297905.1 Nocardioidaceae bacterium | reverse complement strand
TCTACACGGCGGTCCCCAAGGACGCGGGGTGCACCAGGGACCAGGAGGTTCGCGCCTCCATCCAGGCGGCCGCCGAGGCCTTCACCAGCTTCCTCACGCCGCACCGGGTCGCGGCACAGGACCTGATCGAGTTCACTCTGGCCATCGAAGTGGTGAGCGCGGCCCTGGCCTGGGGCTCCAGCTCCGAGGGTGACGCACCGCGCTTCCGCTATCGCCAGGTGACGCCGGCTGCCCGCTCGGTCGTGGACCTCGGCAGGACGGTGAAGGACCCACGCTGGCTCAGCCGGAAGCTGTACGGCCAGCGTTGGGGTCACTTCGGCGCCTTCGCCAGCGAGGAGGGTCGCAACCTGGACTGGCTGTGGGGCCGTCTCGATGGCGCGAGCGCGCTTTGTGACTACCTGATGACCGCGCCCGACGGCACACCACTTGTGGACGACGAAAGGGAGGCGGAGCGCCTCCGGTTGGCAGTCACCGAGGCGATCCTCGAGGCTGAAGCGAGCATTCTCGAGTCTTACAAGAGCAAAGCCAAGCCTGAAGAGAACGAAGTCGAGGCCCTGAAAGCCGCCCTTAGAACCGCTGCCGCGGAGGCGCTTGCGGCAGAACCGGAGGACCTTCTGCTCAGCATGAAGCAAGCAGAGCGCCGGGAGGCCGTCCGACTGCTATGGCGGCAGGCCACCTCGCTTCTCGAAGCGAACGGCGCCAGCCCGCAGCGTGTCACGTTAGTCCAGTTGATCCGCGCCTTTGCGGACCCCAGTTGGAGCAAGAGCGACATCCCCCACGGGCTCGGCTTCAAGGGCCGTCTGACTCTCCATGCGGCTCGTGCGTACGGCACCCTGGCTCGCCGAATCGGCGGCAAGAAGGTCAAGGGTGCCCTGAGGATCTGACGAGCGACCATCGCCCTGCCGCTCAGCACAGATTGCCCACAGGCCCTGGGTGCTGCATGTCGTTCACGCCGCGGCTACGAGGCCGTCGTCGAGCTCCTCCCGCGCGCGATGATCCTCGACTACATCGCAACCCACGCCGGCCATGCGCTGCGCCGTTGGAACGCCCAGCTTGAGCAGCGGCTGGCTGCACTGGGACACGCTCGACGACGGCGCCCGGCGGCGCTACCAGGACTTCATCGAGATTGCCGCCGCCCAACTGTCCGCCGAAACGATCGACGTCGAAAGGATCATGACCAGTCGCGGCGACGAACGGGAGCATCTGATCTTGTTCGCAGACGAGGTCCTCAACCAAGCGCAGAACGTTGTCCAGACCCTCGTCTAGCGGGCGCCGGCAGCGCCTTTAGCCGGTGCTGTCGTCATCGCCGCGACCGCGGGAGGCAGACCTTCAGTCGTCATCCCCCGCTATCTCATAGGCGAGGACGGCGGCATAACTGCCGCTGGGTCACGATCGGTTCGCTCGACGCCGTCGCGCCGGTGGCGGGTGGGGCGCAGCGGGAGCACGGCGACGCCCTGCTCGGCGACGCCCTTCTCGGATGCCGGCCACGGCGCGGCCGGTACGGATGTGGGTGTCGAGAGCCTGGGCTATGGCCCTTGTCGTGCCGGTCTCGTCGCCGGTGTCAATCAACTCAGCGCCCCCGGCACCGCTCCGGGGCCGTCGGGACCGTCGGGGCCTCCGCGCGCTGCCCCTGGGCCCCAGCATAGGGCGGCAAGGGGCGCGGGGACGGCGACGGCCGGGTTGGCCAGATCGCTCTGGCCGCCCGGCCGCCTGTCCAGGGGATTCCCCTGCTTCGCGTGCGCGAGGGGGGAGTTGAACCCCCACGCCCTTTCGGGCACACGGACCTGAACCGTGCGCGTCTGCCTATTCCGCCACTCGCGCTTGAAGCCCGCTCAGGGTATCCCACGGGCCCGATGCGCCCCAAACCGACCCGGCGACAGATCGAGGCCCTGGGCGCCCGCCCGCTACGATGCCCGGCAGTCGGCTGCATCACATCAAACGTGGTCAGGCACAATTACGGGTTCACGTCGGGCCTGCCTGGGCATAACGACACCGTCGGCCCATTGTTCCGCGGTGTGTCGGCGGGTGAGGCCTGCGCGTAAGACTGGGTACGACACGATCATCGGTAAGACGGCACCAATCGGTACGACGGCATGAGAGGAGGCGGCATGGGAGTCCTTCAGCGTTTCGAGGACAGGCTCGAGCAGTTCGTCTCCGAGACGTTCGCGCGCGCGTTCCGCAGCGCGGTCCAGCCGGTCGAGGTGGCCGCCGCCCTCCAGCGCGAGGTGGACAACTCCGCACAGATCCTCTCGCGAGACCGCCGCCTGGTGCCCAACACCTTCCACGTCGAGCTCTCCCCGGCCGACCACGAGCGTCTGACGCCGTACGGCTCGACGCTCGCCCAAGAGCTGACCGAGATGCTCCGCGAGCACGCGGAGGAGCAGTCCTACGTCTTCACCGGCCCGATCTCGATCAGCTTCGACAAGGTCGACGAGCTCGGCACGGGTCGCTTCCGGGTGCGCAGCGCCGCCATCGCCCGGGTCACCCCGGCGGGCGGTGGGAGCGTCACGGAGACAGCGGTACGACGGGCGAACGTCGTGCTCGAGGTCAACGACATGCGGCACCCGCTCGAACCACCGGGCCTGGTCATCGGCCGGGGCACCGACGCGGACCTGCGGATCAACGACCCGGGAGTCTCCCGGCGCCACGCGGAGATCCGGGTCATGCCAGGCTCCAACGCCCCCTCGGTGAGCATCGTCGACCTCGGCTCCACGAACGGCATGCTGGTCAACGGGCAGCGCGTGCAGCAGGCTCAGCTCGACGACGGGGCAGTGGTGAAGATCGGCAACACCTCGATGACGGTGCGCTATGTCAGGTCCCGGGAGGACGGATCGGATGTCTGAGCTGACCCTGATGCTGATCCGCTTCGCCTACCTGGCGATCCTGTGGATCTTCGTCCTTTCGGCGATCTCGGTGATCAGGTCCGACATGTTCGGTGCTCGCATCGAGCAGACCCCACGCGCCGAGCGCCGCGAGCAGCGCCGGACCGCGAAGAACCGCCCCAAGCCGGCCAAGCGCCCCCGAGGCGCGCCGACGCACGTCGCGATCGTCGAGGGCGCCAACGCCGGCGAGACCATCTCCCTCGACCACGCACCCCTCCTCATCGGCCGCGGGAGCGACGCCGCGATCCGGCTCGACGACGACTACGTCTCGACCCGCCACGCACGCATCGCCGCCTCGGGCGACCAGTGGTTCGTCGAGGACCTCGGTTCCACCAACGGGACCTACATCGGCTCCCAGCGCCTCACCCAGCCGGCCACCCTGCAGCTCGGCTCCAAGATCCGCATCGGCAAGACGACCCTCGAGCTGAGGAAGTAGCCCGCCGGTGAGCCCAACGACTGAGTCGAACCTGCGCCTGCGCTATGCCGCGCTGTCCGACGTGGGCCGGGTCCGCAAGGACAACCAGGACTCCGGCTTCGCCAGTGAGCACCTCCTCGTCATCGCCGACGGGGTGGGCGGTGCGGCCCGCGGTGACGTCGCCTCCTCCACCGCCGTACAAAGCCTGCGCCGCCTCGACGCGCCACCGCCCGCGGACCTGCTGGAGGCGCTCGCCGGCGCCGTCCACCGAGCCCACGACCGGATCGCCGAGCTCGTGGACGAGGACCCCGAGCTCGAAGGCACGAGTACGACGGTCACCGCGGCGCTGTTCGACGGGCGCCGGGTCGGAATCGCGCACGTCGGCGACAGCCGCGGGTACCTCCTTCGCAACGGCGAGCTCTCGCAGCTGACCAAGGACCACACGTTCGTGCAGAGCCTCATCGACGAGGGCCGGATCACGGAGGAGGAGTCGCGGTCGCACCCGCACCGCAACCTGATCCTTCGCGCCGTGGACGGGGTGCACGAGACCGACCCGGACCTCTTCACGATCGAGCTCGTCGCCGGCGACCGCCTGCTGCTGTGCAGTGACGGCTGTTCCGGAGTGCTCGACAACGACCGGCTCGCTGACATCCTCGGCACCGGCACGGTCGACTACGCCGTGGTCGAGCTGATCCGGGCCTCGCTCGAGGCGGGCAGCTCCGACAACGTCACCTGCGTCGTTGCAGACGTGGTGGGGGCCGACGAAGCAGCGGACCCCGACACGGTGGCCGCCACCTCGACCGGGCCCATGCTCGTGGGGGCTGCCGCCGAGCAGCCCCGCAAGGCCAACGCCACGTCGAAGAGCTTCTTCCGGGGCCACCGAGGCGGTGACACCGGCGAGCTCGAGCCCATTCCCGGCGAGGAGGAGGCACCGGTCGACCCGGAGGAGCTGCGCTACGCACCGCGCCCCCCGCGCCGGTTCGCCTGGTTGCGCCGCATCGCGGTTCTGCTAGGCGTCGTGCTCGTGCTGTCGCTGGCGGCGACGGCGGCGTACTCCTGGACCCAGAAGCAGTACTTCGTCGCGGCCGACGGTCCGAGGGTCGCCATCTACCAGGGTGTCGACGCCGCTCTGCCCGGGATGGAGCTCTCGAAGATCTACCAGACCTCCGAGATCACCCTGGCCGCTCTGCCTGCCTACCGGGCTGCCCAGGTCCGTGACGGCATCAGCGCCGACGACCTCGCCGATGCCCGCAAGATCGTCGCGAACATCGGCGACCTGGCCCGACCGTGTCCCACGCCGGAGCCGTCGCCCACGGCAAGCCCGAGCAAGAACCCCTCGAAGCGACCGGGCAAGAGCCCCAGCCCCACGGCCGGACCCTCCAAGCAGGGCACTGCCAAGCCGGCTGCGAGCCCGACCTCCGGTCCTTCCGCCTCTCCCTCGGAGAGCCCGTCACCCACGCTCGCGCCGCCGAGCTGTGTCGAGGTGAGCCCCTGATGCCCGGCAACCCGCTGACCGGATTCACCCATCGGCGTCGTCGCGGCGCCGAGCTCTTCCTGATCGTGATCAGCCTGATCGTGGGCATCGGTGCCTATGCCGCGGTGGGCCTCGGCGTGGAGGGGACCGTCCCCGCCGACATCGTCGGCTACGGCGGCTGGCTCGCCGTCCTGGTCATCGTCTGCCACATCGTGGTACGCATGACCGCGCCCTACGCCGATCCGGTCCTGCTGCCTGTCGTCGCAGCGCTCAACGGCCTCGGGCTCGCGATGATCCACCGGATCGACCTGGCCAACCTCGAGCAAAACTCCGATGCCCACACGTTCGCGCGCACTCAGCTGATGTGGATGACCCTCGGCGTACTGATCTTCATCGCCGTGCTGGTCTTCCTCCGCGACCACCGCAGGCTCCAGGCGTTCACGTTCACCTCCGGGCTCGCGGCGATCGTGCTGCTGCTGCTGCCGCTCATGCCCGTGCTCGGCACCCAGATCAACGGCGCCCGGATCTGGATCCACCTCGGCCCGTTCAGCTTCCAGCCCGGCGAGATCGCCAAGGTGCTCCTGGTCATCTTCTTCGCCGGCTACCTGGTGCTGCACCGCGACGCGCTCGCGCTGGCCGGGCGTCGGGTGATGGGCATCGACCTTCCGCGCGGCCGCGACCTGGGCCCGATCCTGGTCATGTGGCTGATCAGCCTCGGCATCCTGGTCTTCCAGCGTGACCTCGGCTCGTCGCTGCTGTTCTTCGGCCTCTTCCTCGTGATGCTGTACGTCGCCACCGAACGTCCTGGCTGGCTGATCGTCGGCGGTCTCCTCTTCGTCGGCGGCGCCTACGCCGGGTACCTGCTGTTCGGGCACGTGCAGGCTCGCGTCGGCGCGTGGCTCGACCCGTTCGGGAGCAAGTACGACAGCTACCAGATCGTCCAGGGCATGTACGGCCAGGCCTGGGGCGGGCTCGTCGGCCGGGGGCTCGGCCAGGGCGACCCGACACTGATCCCGTTCTCCTACTCCGACTTCATCATCGCCGCGATCGGTGAGGAGCTCGGGCTGACCGGCGTCATGGCGGTGATCATGCTCTACGGGCTGATCGTCGAGCGGGCTCTGCGCACCGCCCTGGTGTGCCGTGACGCCTTCGGCAAGCTGGTCGCCACCGGTCTCGCGGTGGTCTTCGCGCTCCAGGTGTTCGTGGTCATCGGCGGCGTCACCAAGCTGATCCCGCTGACCGGTCTCACGACGCCGTTCATGTCCTACGGCGGTTCGTCGCTGGTCGCGAACTGGGCGATCATCGCGCTGCTGCTCCGCATCTCCGACCAGGCCCGCAGGCCCTTGCCCGACCTGACCGGCTCCATGGACGAAGACGCAACCCAGGTGGTGAACATCCGGTGAACAAGCCGATCCGGACCATGGCGATCTTCTGCATGGCCCTGTTCCTCGCCCTGTTGGTGAACTCGACGTACCTGCAGTACCTCGAGGCCGACGAGCTGAACTCGCACAACGACAACAAGCGCGTGCGGGACGCGGAGTTCTCCCGGGAGCGCGGTGCGATCCTCGTGGGCGGCGACTCCGTGGCGGAGAGTGTCCCGACCAAGGACCAGTTCAAGTTCCAGCGGCGCTACCCGCAGGCGCAGAAGTACGCCCACCTGACCGGCTACTACTCCTACACCTACGGCCGGAACGCCGTCGAGCTCACCCAGAACGACATCCTGTCCGGAAGCGACCCGCGGTTGTTCGTCAACCGGGTCGTGGACATGTTCGGCAACAGCCAGCCCAAGGGCGGCGACGTCAGCCTGACCATCGACCCCAAGGCGCAGGAGGCTGCGTACCAGGGTCTGCGTGACCTCGGCGGCCCGGACATCAAGGGCGCCGTCGTGGCGCTCGACCCCTCGACAGGCGCGATCCTCGCGAACGTGTCCTCGCCGTCGTACGACCCGAACCTGCTCGCCTCGCACCGGCTGTCCACGCTCCCCGACGTCTGGAAGCGGCTCAGCAACGACCCCGAGCGCCCGATGCTCAACCGCGGCATCCAGGAGATCTATCCCCCCGGCTCCACGTTCAAGCTCGTCACCGCGGCGGCCGCCCTCTCGAGCGGGCAGTACACCCCGGACTCCAAGGTCCCCGGAGGTACGTCGCTCGACCTCCCGCTGACCGACACGAACCTGCCGAACGAGAACGGCATGAGCTGTGGCGGCGACAAGATCACGCTGACCCAGGCGCTGCAGGTCTCCTGCAACGTGGCTTTCGGGTGGCTGGGCATGCAGATCGGGGACGCCGCGCTCCGGGAGCAGGCCCAGAAGTTCGGCTTCGGCGACAAGTACCTCGACGACCTCAACGACCAGGCCGTGAGCCGGTTCCCCGCCAAGCTCGACGAGCCCCAGACCGCGCTGTCCGCGATCGGGCAGTTCGACGTCGCCGCGACGCCGCTGCAGATGGCCATGGTCACGGCCGGCATCGCCAACGGCGGCACGGTGATGAAGCCCTACCTCGTCGACGAGGTCCGCTCGCCCGACCTCGAGGTGCTCGACAAGGCCAACCCCGAGCCCTACCGCAGTGCGGTGAGCTCGTCCGTCGCCCGTGACCTCACCCAGATGATGATCGAGGTGGTCGACCGGGGCACCGGCACGACTGCCCAGATCCCCGGCATCAAGGTCGCCGGCAAGACCGGCACCGCCCAGAGCTCGGTGGACCGCAACCCCTACGCCTGGTTCGTCTCGTTCGCACCCGCCGACGACCCGAAGGTCGCGGTCGCCGTGCTCGTCGAGGATGCCGGCGTGGCCCGTGACGCGATCTCGGGTAGCGGCCTGGCCGCACCCATCGCGAAGCGGGTGATGGAAGCGGTGATCAACAAATGACGGTGGCCAACACCGACGGCCGGTACCAGCTCACCAGCCGGATCGCCACCGGTGGCATGGGCGAGGTCTGGCGGGCCGAGGACACCGTCCTCGACCGTGAGGTGGCCGTCAAGATCCTCAAGCAGGAGTACGCCGACGACCCCACCTTCAGGACCAGGTTCGCGGCGGAGGCCCGCCACGCCGCGGCGCTGCACCACCCCAATGTGGCCTCGGTCTTCGACTTCGGCGAGACGATCGAGGACGACGGCCACGACGACGAGGGCTCGCGCCGACCGTTCCTCGTCATGGAGCTGGTGCCGGGCCAGCCGCTGTCCAAGCTGCTGCACGGCGGAGCGCCGGTGCCTCCGGACCGCGCTGCCGAGATCGTCGCGCAGGCTGCTGAGGCGATCGCCGCGGCACACGCCATGGGGGTCGTCCACCGCGACGTGAAGCCGGCCAACCTCCTCGTCACGCCCGACGGCACGGTGAAGATCACCGACTTCGGCATCGCCCGGGCCGGTCAGGGAGCGGCGATCACCCAGACCGGCCAGATCGTCGGCACCCCGCACTACATCTCGCCCGAGCAGGCCGAGGGGCAGCCCGCCACCGAGGCAAGTGACATCTACGCGCTCGGGATCGTGCTCTACGAGTGCCTTGCGGGTCGCCGCCCGTTCGACCGTGACACCCCGATCCAGGTCGCCCTCGCGCACATCCGCGAGCAGGTGCCCCCTCTCCCCGAGGACGTGCCCGCGCGGCTGCGTGCGATCGTGGAGAAGGCCCTCGCGAAGAACCCGGCCGACCGCTTCGGCAGCGCAGGCGACATGGCGCTGGCTCTGCGCGGCGGTCAGGTAGCAGGCCTGGGACCTGCGGCGGTCGCGGGCACGAGCGGTGCAGCGGCAGCGGGCGGTGCGGCGGTCGCGGGCACGAGCGGTGCAGCGGCAGCGGGCAGTGCAGCCCGGCCGCTCGATGCGGACGCGACCCAGATCCTCGAGCAGCCGATCGCGGGCGGCCCGCGTGACACTCCAGCCGCCGGCTTCGCCGCGCCGACCGAGGCGATGTACGGCTCCGACGGCCCGGGCGACGAGGACCGGCGAGGCGGTCTTCCCGCCTGGTGGCCCTGGGCGGCAGCCGCGGCCGCCGTACTCGCTATCGTTCTGGCCACCGCTGCCTTCGCCGGCGACCACAACGACACGCCGGCCGCCGCGCAGGCTGCGCCGACCGAGCCGTCCCCGACCCCGTCGAAGCAGGCAGACGACCGGGTCCGGGTGCGCGAGGCGGCCTACGTCGGCCGCGACGCCAAGGAGGTCAAGGCGGAGCTCGAGAAGCTCGGTCTGAAGGTTCGAGAGGAGAAGGTGACCCCGGACTCCCCGGACCAGCTCGAGCACACCGTCGGTGCAGTCCGACCCACCGGCCTGCTGGACCCCGGCGCGTCGGTGACGCTCGAGGTGTGGAAGAAGTACGAGCCGGACCCGGTCGTCACCGACGAGGGCGGGAAGGACAGCAGCTACAGCGGGGGCCACAAGCCCGAGAAGAAACACGAGGGCAAGGCGAAGGGCAAGAAGCACTGATGAGCACCGGAGCACAACCGCACCGGATCGGTGGTCGCTACGAGCTGGGTGAGCTGCTCGGCCGCGGCGGCATGGCCGAGGTCCGCAAGGGCAACGACGTCCGGCTCGGCCGGATCGTCGCCGTGAAGCGTCTGCGCACCGACCTCGCCAGTGACCCCACCTTTCAGGCCCGCTTCCGGCGTGAGGCCCAGTCGTCCGCGTCGCTGAACCACCCTTCGATCGTCGCCGTCTACGACACCGGCGAGGAGATGTCGACCGACGGCTCGAACGTGCCGCAGCCCTACATCGTGATGGAGTACGTCGCCGGGCGGACCCTTCGTGACATCCTCCGCGAGGGTCGCAAGATCCTGCCCGAGCGCGCACTCGAGATCACCTCAGGCGTCCTCTCGGCCCTCGACTACAGCCATCGCGCCGGCATCGTGCACCGCGACATCAAGCCGGCCAACGTCATGCTCACCCCGTCCGGCGACGTGAAGGTGATGGATTTCGGCATCGCCCGGGCGGTGGCGGACACCTCCTCGACCATGACGCAGACCGCCGCGGTGGTCGGGACCGCGCAGTACCTGTCTCCGGAACAGGCCCGGGGCGAGACCGTCGACTCCCGCAGTGACGTGTACTCCACCGGCTGCCTCCTCTACGAGCTGCTCACCGGCCGGCCGCCGTTCGTCGGCGAGAGCCCCGTGTCGGTGGCGTACCAGCATGTGCGCGAGCCGGCGACGCCGCCGTCGAGCATCGACCCGGACCTCCCTCCTGAGGTCGACGCCATCGTGATGAAGGCGCTGGCGAAGCCGGTGGAGGAGAGGTATCAGAGCGCTGCGGCGATGCGCGCGGACATCGAGCGGTACCTGGCCGGGAAGCCGGTGGTGGCGCCCGCCGTACCTGCTGCGGCCGCGGCCACCACGTTCCTGCCACAGGAGAAGCCCTCCGACTCCACCTCGATCTTCAACGGCGGGGCGCTTCCGGAGGCCGAGGAGAAGCGGAACCGCTGGCCGTTGATCCTCGCGGCGCTGGGAATCCTCGCTGTGCTGATCGCCGGCGCGGTGATCGGCCCGATGCTGTTCAACTCCTCGCCGGACGAGAAGTCCGTCCCGAGCGTGGTGAACATGACGCGGGCCCAGGCCGAGCAGGCCCTCTCGGACGCAGGCCTCAAGCTCGGAGGCGTCGACAAACAGGCCTCCTCTGACGTCCCGAAGGGCCGCGTCATCTCCCAGGACCCGCAGCCCGGAGACTTCCTCGCCGCCGGGGACAAGGTCGACATCATGATCTCGACCGGCAAGCCTGCGGTGGTCGTACCCGACGTGCTCGGCGACGACAAGGACGCCGCGCGCGCGGAGCTCGAAAGCAAGCAGCTACGGGTCAAGCTCGTGCAGCGCAACTCCGACGAGGACGCCGGCAAGGTCATCGACATGGACCCCCGGCCGGCTACCCGGGTCTCGATCGACTCGCTCGTGACGGTCTTCTACTCCGACGGTCCGGAGGAGGTGCCCAGCGTCATCGGGATGCAGGAGTCCCGCGCTCGGCAGGCAATCCAGAACGCCGGGTTCAACGTGAACGTGCAGTACGACAACAGCAGCAACGCCCCGAAGGGCCTTGTGCTCGACCAGGACCCCAGCGGCGGCAGCACCCAGCCGAAGGGCACCACGGTCACGATCACGGTCTCGAACTACGAGCAGCCGGAGCCCACTCCGACCGAGCAGCCGACACCGACCGAACAGCCGACGCCCACGCAAGAGCCGACGGTGACCCCGCCGAGCCCGACCGACTCGTCACCGGCGGCCCGCTTCCGGCCGAGCGAGACCACGACAGCCTCGCCCTGACCTGGGGTCAGGAGCCGCTGTCGCGGGTGGCGCCGCTCTCCGCGGGCCGGGCGTAGTCGAGGTCGAGCGGGCCGTCGTACGCCGGCAGCCTCACCTCGGCTCGAGGGAGGACGTCCCAACCGAGGTCGTAGGCCTGGACGTACTGCATGTAGATGTCGATGTAGGGGCTCTCGTTGATCGAGGTCAGCATCGTCGCGGGGTCGCCGACCGCGGTGATGACGTACGGCGGTGAGTACGGGATGCCGTGGAGGACGACCGTGTTGCCCACGCACTTGATGCCGGTGGTGGAGACGACGCGCTGACCCTGGATGGTCATCCCCTCGGCGCCGCCGGCCCACATCGCATTGACCACGGCCTGGATGTCCTGCTGGTGCACCACGAGGAGGTTCGGGTCCTCGCCGGAGCTGGCAATCTCCTCAGCAGGCGCGTCGTCGAGCTCGACAGTCAGTCCTGGACCCTTGACCGGCGCCAGTCCTGCCGGGGCCTTGAGCTCGTCGACCTTCTGCTTTACCGCCGAGTCGTTACCGTCGCTCAGCTTGGCCGTGAGTCCCTCGACCTGGTGGGCGAGGTCGTTGCGCTTCGCCCGCAGTGCATCGGCCTCCTCGGTGGACTGGCGCACGACGGTCGACAGGTCGCCGTACCGCCCCGCCCTCAGATCGGTGCCGTCGGAGCTGACAGCGCTGGTGACGAACAGCGCCCCAGCCAGGAGGAAGACCGCAGGGACGAGCAGTCGCCACATGAGGCCGCGGTTGTGGTAGGTGGTCGACCTGACCCTGCGCGCGGCGGCGATCCTTCGTGCCCAAGTCTCCCGGGCCAACAGCGCAGGGCGCCGCGGGCGTGAGGCGTCGGTCATGGAAGGCTCATAGCAGGTCGGGGCGCGTTCGAGTGCGCTGTCGTGATGAGGGCTGTCGGCGACTACGCTATCCGACGTCACAAGCAACCCCCTGATCGTTGAGTCCAAGGAGTCCTAGGTGTCCGACTCGAGCCGCAGCAAGGCGCGTACCCGCGGAAAGGCAGCCACCACCGCTGCCGGGCGCGGGCCGATCCAGACCCAGGGGCAGGGCACCTCGATCGCCCGTACCGCTGTGGCAGCGCTCGTGAGCCTGCTTGGAATCGCCTGGATCGCCGTCTACCTCAACGTTGCCCAGGACGGCGACAAGCTGACCTGGATGGGCGACCTCGGCCGCTGGAACTTCCTCATCGGCTTCGGGATCCTCTTCATCGGCCTGTCGCTCTTCGCCAACCCGAGCACCCCCTTGGGACGCGGGCGTGGCGTCGTGGTCGGGATGCTCGGCTGCTTCCTGATCGGACTGGTCTGGATCATCGTCTACTACATGGCGGGGCAGCCCACCGACCTCCCGGTTCTTCGGGACCTGGAGGCGTACAACCTCCTCGTCGGGATCGGGTTCATGGCAGTGGGCTTCGTCTACGCCACTCGCTGGGAGTAGCCCCGCTCCCTCGACTTATCCACAGCCCCTTCGCCGGCTCTGCCAGGGTCGCGGAGGGGCTGTTTTGCGCCGTCCCCGGGGCCGATTTCACGCTCAGGAAGCGGGGCGAAGCGCGCGCAGGGAAAGGAATCACACCCGTGTTATTCATCCACAACACTTATCCCCAATGTGGATAACTGCGGGCCAGAGGGTGTGACTCGTCTGGTCGATCTCTCCTACCCCAGTCATTCCGGGGTGAAACACGGCCTAGACAAGTGCTGCTTCGGTCGCTCCCGTCCGTCGCTGCCGGTCCGACTCGAGCCTGGCTGTGCGTCCGCCTGGGTCAGCGGCGGTCTCTGCGGCGTAGTCGGGCTTTGCGGTTGTGCCAGGTGGTGGTCCATTGGCCGGAGTGGATGAGGCCGTGGTGGTAGGGGCAGACGGGGGCTCCGTTGGCGATGCTGGTCTCGCCGCCCTCGGCGACCGGGAC
>DATGYO010000170.1:0-2032 GCA_035297905.1 Nocardioidaceae bacterium | reverse complement strand
CCGTACTGCGCGAGGTCCCGCGCGGCCGGGAGGGTGAGCCCGACGATGCCGCCCTTCGACGAGGCGTACGCCGCCTGGCCGACCTGACCGTCGTACGCCGCAATGCTGGCGGTGTTCACGATGACACCGCGCTGGTTGAACTCGAGCGGATCGGTCTTCGCGATCTCCTCCGAGGCGAGCGCGAGCACGTTGAACGTGCCGATGAGGTTGACCTGCACGACCTTGGCGTAGAACCCGAGGTCGTGGACACCCTTCTTGCCGACGATCCGCATCGACGGGCCGATGCCGGCGCAGTTCACGACGGTCCGCAGAGGTACGTCGGACGCTGCCGCCTGCGCGACGCCGGCGCGGACCTGCTCCTCGTCGGTGACGTCCACCGCGACGTACTCGACGCCCTTCACGTCAGGCGCGTTCTCGATCGACTGCGGCAGGTCGAACGCGAAGACCTTCGCGTCCCGTTCGGCCAGCGCCGCAGCCGTCGCGGCACCGAGGCCGGATGCCCCTCCCGTGACGATCGCGGCGGTGTTCTCGAGGTTCATGCTGTCTCTCCTAGATGTTCGAGCGGGCGACCGTCACAGTGCCCTTGTTCTCGCGGTCGAGGTGGCGGGCGACCACCATCCTCTGGATCTGGTTCGTGCCCTCGAAGATCTGCATCACCTTCGCCTCGCGCATGTAGCGCTCGACGGGGAAGTCGCGGGTGTAGCCGTACCCGCCGAGCACCTGCACGGCATCGGTGGTGACCTTCATGGCGTTGTCTGTGGCAACCATCTTCGCGATGCTCGCCTCCCGGCTGAACGGCAGCCCCTGGTCCTTGCGGCGAGCCGCGGCCAGCACGGTCGCACGGGCGGACTCCACGGCCGCGGCCATGTCTGCGAGCACGAACGCGAGCCCCTGGTGCTCGATGATCGGCCTGCCGAAGGTCTCCCGCTCCCTGGCGTAGGCCACCGCGTGGTCCAGCGCCCCCTGTGCGAGACCGGTGGCGACCGCCGCGATGCCGAGCCGGCCCGAGTCGAGCCCCTCCAGGGCGATGTGAAGCCCCTCGCCCTCCGCGCCGAGGCGCCGCTCGACCGGGATGCGCACGTTGTCGAACCGCATGGTCGCGGTCGCGGAGCCGGTGAGGCCCATCTTCCTCTCGGGCGCGTCCGCGACGAGGCCCGGAGTGTCGGCCGCGACGAGGAAGCACGAGATGCCGTGGCGGTCGTCGCTGGTGCGCGCCATCACCTTGTAGAAGTCGGCGTACCCGCCGTGGGTGGTCCACGCCTTGGCGCCGTTCAAGACGTAGGAGTCACCGTCACGCCGAGCGGTCGTGCGCATCGCGGCGGGGTCCGAGCCGGCGTGGGCCTCGGACAGGCAGTACGCCCCGAGCTGCTCGCCGCTCAGCATGTCGGGGAGCCAGCGCTGCTTCTGCTCCGCGGTGCCGCGAGTGGCGAGCCCGAAGCACGACAGGGCGTGCACCGAGACGCCGACGCCGACGGAGGCCCAGACCGCGCCGATCTCCTCGAGCACCTGCAGGTAGACCTCGTACGGCAGGCCCGCTCCGCCGTACTCCTCCGGGTAGGGGAGGCTCAGCAGGCCGGCCCTGCCCAGCGTCCGGAAGACCTCGCGCGGGAAGGTCTCGGTGGCCTCGGCCTCCGCCACCAGCGGCACGAGCTCCTTCAGCGCGAGGTCGCGGGTGAGCTCGATCAGGTCTGCGGCCTCTTCGGTCGGCATGACGCGCGTTGCGGGCATGAGGGTCCTTCGCTCTCGACTAGACGCGTGCTCACTCTAAGGCCGGGTGGTTAGTGATCGCTAACTGCGATCTCCGAGTGCTCCTCGCGCAGCTCCCGCTTGAGGATCTTGCCGCTCGGGTTCTTCGGCAGCGCCTCGCCGATGATCACGCGCTTGGGCGTCTTGTACCCGGCGAGGTGCTGGCGTGTGTGGTCGATGACGTCGGCCTCGGTGAGCTCGACTCCGGGCTTGGGTACGACGACCGCCACGACCGCCTCGATCCACCGCGGGTGGCTCACGCCGAACACCGCGACCTCCGCGACGC
>DATGYO010000169.1:0-1804 GCA_035297905.1 Nocardioidaceae bacterium | reverse complement strand
GGCCCGCTCTCGCGATGATGCACGCTCTGCATCAATGCGTTTCTAGACGAGCGTTTTGGGGATTCGCGCAAAGGTCATTTGGACGGGCGTTGGTAGCATCCCGCGCATGAGCGAAAAGGCGCTGCTGGTGCACTGGTCGGGCGAGGGGAGCCCCCGACCGGAGGAGCCGGTGACTGACGACAAGACCAAGGTGACGTGCCCCGGCTGCCTTCGGGTCATCGACTTCATCGAGTCGGCTCGCAGGGGGGATTGACCATGCTTCAGTGTCCCGAGTGCGGGAACGTCGACGGAAGCAAGATCCTCGGCCACGAGGAGCGGGGCGTCTATGACGGCGTGCTGTGGTGGGAGTGCTGGTCGTGCGGCTGGGGGTGGCCCCGCGACTTCGGACCCGGCCGGCGAACCGAGCTGTCTCGCCAGTGCGCCGAAGGGCACAACGCTGGTGGCCCACCTCGGCCTGGTCGACGATGATCGGCGGGGTCACTCGGTGAGGCGGCTGGCCATGTCTCGCTGGATGCCGTACTTCGCCCTCTCGGTGGCCTTCGCGTGCAACGGCATCAACCTCCTCGCGGCGACCGACTGGTTCGGCCGGCTGCTGTCGCTGTTCGTGATGTCGTTCATGGTCTTCGCCGGCTTCATGCTGTGGCGGAACCGCCGCGCGATTGATGCCTGGCACCGGGAGTTCGAGGAGCGACTCCGCGAAATCCGGGACGAGCAGTGAAGCCTCCACTGCACCCGGTCGTCGTGGACTCCGACGCCATGTCAGCGTTCTCGAAGATCACCGGCCTGACGTGGGATGAGCTCGCGGACGTGGAGGTCATCTGGTTCATGAACCGAGGGATGAAGCCGGAACCCCGCGTCGGCCCCTACGACAGTCGGGTGGTCTTCTGGAGATGCTTCGACCCGTTCGGCTGCGGTTGGGTGAGCCCGATCGGCGGTGGTGGCTCCAGCCGGCTCAAGCAGGCGGTCCGCCAGCACCTGCGGGACCGTCACGGGATTGAGCGAAAGGGCTGACATCTGTCGGCAAAGTCATACAATGTCCCGCGAACCGCGCACCCCGAACAGGCGAGGAGTAGCAGTGCCTACTGCAGGAACCATCGACGTCAAGGTCATGAAGGTGACCCCCAAGAAAGCCCAAGAGTGGCTTGAGCAGAACGAGGTCAACCGCAACATCCGACCGAAGCTCGTGTCGGCGTACCGACGCGACATGGAGGCCGGCAGGTGGGTGTTCACTGCCGAGCCCATCCAGATCAGTCGCACCGGCCGGCTGCTCAACGGCCAGCACCGACTGTCGGCGTTGTCGAGCAGCACGAAGGTCAAGCACATCGAGCTCGTTGTCGCGACCGGACTGCCGGACACGACCCAGGCGATGATGGACCAGGGCAAGCCCCGCAACGCTCGCGACGCCCTGATGATCGCCCACGGGCACGTCAAGAACTCCACGATCGTCGCCTCGATCCTGCGTTGGCTCGTGCTCGCTCCGGAGCCCGGGGCGCACCTGACGCCGAGCCTCATGCGGACCAAGGTGACGACCGCCGAGGCGCTGGCCGCTTTCGAGCAGTTCCCCGACGTCGTGGAGGCCGCAGAGCGCGCCACCTACATGCGCAACGTCCTGCTCGGCAGCCCCTCTGCGGTCGGGTACACCTGGCACGCGTTGCACCGTGTTGACGCCGAGGCGTGCACCGAGTTCTTCGCTGGCATGGCGGACATGGAGTGGGCCTGGAAGAACGACCCCCGGAAAGCTGCGTTGCGGAGGATGCAGGCTCTCCACCGGGACCAGGAGGTCAAGACCTCGATCGAGACGGGC
>DATGYO010000168.1:0-6371 GCA_035297905.1 Nocardioidaceae bacterium | reverse complement strand
CGGTGTTGCTACTTCTCGGATTCGCATGGCCTGGTCCCCGTCCGCTCGATCCCTGGGAAGTTGCCTTCTGGCACCGGGGAAGGTGCGCCAGATGGCAGGGAGAGCGGGCGTGGGCCGGGCCGGGCGACTCTTGTCGGACCGGTGCGTCACATCAGGCCGGGCAGCACCTCCTCGCTCAGGTCGGCGAATGCCTGCTCCTGCGCGTCGGAGTAGGTCTGCCACGATGCGGCGTCCCAGATCTCGATGCGGTTCATGGCGCCGATGACGATGCAGTCCTTCGACAGCGACGCGTACTCCCGCAGCATCGGCGGGATGGTCACCCGCCCCTGCTTGTCGGGCGTCTCGTCGGAGGCGCCGGCGAAGAACATGCGGACGTAGTCGCGAGCGGCCTTGCTGGTGATCGGAGCCTCCTTGAGCCGCTCGGTGAGCTTGCCGAACTCCTCCATGGACCACACGTAGAGGCAGCGCTCCTGTCCCCGTGTGACCACAAGACCCTCCGACAGCTCGTCCCTGAACTTCGCCGGGAGAAACAGCCGGCCCTTGTCGTCCAGCCGGGGCGTGTAGGTGCCGAAGAACATCGGCACCTCCTCCCGGTGACCATCGAAGGCCCCGCTCCTCCACTGCGCTCCACGTTACTCCACTACCCCCCACCGACAACCCAAAACGCGGAAGATCAGGCGAGTTTTACTTCTCGGGGCCAGGGTCGGGTGTCTGAGGACTCCACCGCGGGCTCGTCGCTCCCCCGCACGGAATCCGCAGGTCAGCCCGCGTGAAGTGACGGGGTGGAGAGAAGTGGAGCGCGAGGGTGGTGTGAAGTGGAGCGGCCCCGTGGAGCGGAGTGGAGCGGAGCTACCGCTGTCACGATGTGGTGTCGGACAGCGACCTGGAGGCGCAAACTCGATGACAGAGGTTTCGCCATGAGGTTTTATGTACGCAGTTCGGCCATGACCGGGGGCAGGGTGGACCACTCCGGTGTCCCCGCCCGGGGACCGAGTGCCCGTGGGAGGAAGACAGCGTGAGCACAGTGCCCAGCGGTGAAGCCGGCGGGTTCTCGACCGACTCGGCGGATCTCGACACGCTCGCACGCGTGACAGGTCGTGTCCGCGCGAGCATCGAGAAGGTCATCGAGGGCAAGCCGGAGGTGGCTCGCGCGGCTCTCGTCGTGCTGCTCGCCGAAGGTCACCTGCTCATCGAGGACGTGCCCGGGGTCGGCAAGACGATGCTCAGCAAGACGCTCGCCCGGTCCATCGACTGCACCGTCCGCCGGATCCAGTTCACCCCCGACCTGCTGCCCTCCGATGTCACGGGAGTCTCGGTGTTCAACCAGGACACCCGGATCTTCGAGTTCCGGCCGGGCGGCATCTTCGCCAACATCGTCGTCGGCGACGAGATCAACCGCGCCTCCCCCAAGACGCAGTCCGCGTTGCTCGAGTGCATGGAGGAGCGCCAGGTCACGGTCGACGGTTCGACGTACCACCTCGACGCGCCGTTCATGGTGATCGCGACCCAGAACCCGATCGAGATGGAGGGCACCTACGCCCTCCCGGAGGCGCAGCGTGACCGGTTCATGGCGCGCGTGTCGATGGGCTATCCGGTGGAGGCGGCCGAGATCGCGATGCTCGACTCGCACACGAGGCGCAGCCCGCTCGAGGACCTCGAGCCGGTCACCGACTCGGCCGAGATCCGCAAGCTGATCGAGATCGTCAACGACGTGTACGTCGCGGAGTCGGTGCAGCGGTACGCCGTCGCTCTGACCACCGCGACACGGCGCTCCCCCGAGCTCGTGCTCGGCGCCTCCCCGCGCGCGACCCTGCACCTCGTGCGCGCGGCGAAGGCGTCAGCCGCCATGGACGGCCGGGACTACGTCATCCCCGACGACGTCCAGGGCCTGGCGGTGCAGGTCCTCGCGCACAGGCTGCTCCCCACGGTGGAGGCGTCGATGAGCGGCCGCACCACCGAGGCGGCGCTTTCGCAGATCGTGGCGAGTGTGCCCATGCCGGAGAGCCGCCGGCGAGGCTAGCGAGGACGCAGGCATGCGCGAGGCACTCTCCGCGATGACCACCCGGGGCCGCGCATTCGTCGCCGCGGGGATCACTGCGCTCGCCTGCGCGATCGTGCTCGGTCAGGACGAGCTCGTCCGCGTCGGCGCCCTTCTGGTGCTGCTGCCGGTCGTCACCGCGTTCTTCGTCGGACGCAGCAGGTACCGCCTCGGACTGGTCCGCTCGGTGACGCCGACCCAGGTGACCGCAGGCAACGAGGCAAGGGTCCAGCTCGACCTCACCAACGACGGCCGGATGCCCACCGGGCTGCTCCTGCTCGAGGACCAGCTGCCCTACGTGCTCGGGACCCGACCACGGTTCGTCGTCGACCGGATGTCCCCGGGTCGCCGGAGAAACGTCGGGTACGTCGTCCGGTCGGACGTCCGCGGGAAGTTCACCATCGGCCCTCTCGCCGTACGACTCAGTGACCCGTTCGGGCTCGTCGAGCTGAACCGGACCTTCTCGTCCACCACGCCTCTGGTCGTGGTGCCGCGGGTGGTTCCGCTCCCCCCGATCCCGCTCTCCGGGGCCTGGACCGGGTCCGGCGACAACCGTCCTCGCGCCTTCGCCACAGGCAGCGCAGAGGACGTCACCGTCCGCGAGTACCGCCGAGGGGACGACCTGCGGCGGGTGCACTGGCGCAGCAGCGCGCGGGTGGGCGAGCTGATGGTCCGGCGCGAGGAGCAGCCTTGGCAGTCCCGGGCGACGCTGTTCCTGGACAACCGGACGCACTGTCACCGAGGCCGTGGGGCGGCGTCGTCCTTCGAGCACGCCGTCTCGGCGGCCGCCTCGGTGGCCGTACATCTCGTACAGCGGGGTTTCACCGTGCGGCTGGTGACGGCCTCCGGAGACGAACAGGGCGGCTCGTGGCACGAGCGAGGGGGCGCCGGAGACATCGCTCCGCTCCTCGAGTCGCTCGCCGTGGTCAGCCAGTCCAGCCGGGCGGCCCTCGACACACGGTGGCTGGAGGACCCAGGTCACTCCGGCCTCCTGGTCGCCGTGGTGGGCGCTGTCGGTGATCACGACAAGGCCGCGTTCACACGGATGCGCCACACCGCGGCCACCACCATGGCCATCGCCCTCGACGTCGACACCTGGCTCGGGCCGCCGGCCGGCCCGGCCGTGAGGGTGGAGGCGCCCGGGGTGGCCTGGCTCCGTGCCCGGGGGTGGCAGACGGTCGGCGCCACACCCACCACCCCGCTGCCCGCCGCGTGGCAGGAGCTCGGACTCAGCGCAGGCGTCGCCGGACGTCGCGCCGCGGACAGCGCCCGGAGGGGCGGCGCCGGATGAGACGACCGCATCTCGACTGGTCCGGCGTCCTCGCCCCGTCGGCGCTCTCGGCGTTGACCACCTGGGTGGCGCTGTGGTCCTGGGCCGGGTTCGTGCAGAGCCCGAGCGGCTACCTGATCCCGACGCTCTTCGCCGTCCTGCTCGTCGCCGGGGTCGGCGCGCTGATGCGGGCGGCCGGCACACACACTCTGCTCGTCCTGGTGGGGCAGCTCGTCGTGCTGGTGGTGTGGACGACTCACCGATGGGCGCCCGAAGAGGCGTTGGGAGGATGGCTGCCGACCGGATCCTCGCTCCGTCAGGTCCTCACCGTCCTCGGTGACGCGGCGGCGGCGGCCCAGAGCTATGCGGCGCCGGTGAGCGACTCGGTCCCCCAGATCTTCCCGCTCCTGATCGTCACGGGTGCGCTGATCGCCGTGCTCGTCGACTTCCTCGCCTGCGGGTTGAGGCGCGTCCCCGTCGCAGGACTTCCGTTGCTCGCGCTCTACACCGCACCGGTCTCGATCCTCGCCGGGGGTGTCCCGTGGTGGGTCTTCGCGACAGGCGCCGTCAGCTTTCTCTCGCTCCTCGTGAGCGAGGAGGCACGCCGCCTCTCCCACTGGGGCAGGCAGGTCCCACGCGGTCGCGGGTTCATGGACAGTGGCGACCCGGCGGTCGGCACCGGCTCCATCAACTCCTCTGCGCGCAAGATCGGGCTCACCGCCACGGGGCTGGCGGTCGTCGCCCCGCTGTTGGTCCCAACGCTGGGCGGCGGCTTCCTCGACGGCAACGGTGCCGGGGGTAGCGGCGACGGCGAGTCGGTCACGATCTCCAACCCGTTGGTGAACCTGCGTCGAGACCTGGTGCGCGGGCGCGACGTGGACCTGGTTCGGATCACCACGGCGGACGCGAACCCGTCGTACTTGCGGATCTCGGTGCTCGACTCGTTCGACGGGCTGGCCTGGAAGCCGTCCAAGCGCGACATCCCGCCCGAGCATCGGGCCAACGGCGTTCTCCCCCGCCCACCCGGCCTGAGCACCCGGGTGCCGCGCCGGGAGGTCGACTACAAGATCGAGGTGGACGACGCCTTCGACTCGACGTGGCTGCCGACGCCGTACCCGGTCAGCGCGATCGACGTACCCGGCGACTGGCGCTACGACAGCGACACCTTCGACTTCATCAGCGCCGTCGACGGCGCGGGCACGGCGGGCCTCGACTACTCCCTCACCGCTTTGAGGGTGACGCCGCGGGCCCAGGACCTCGTCGACGCCGCCAGCCCGCCACGATCGGTCTACACGCGCTACACCAAGCTGCCCGACGGCATGTCGGACATGGTTCCGCAGCTCGCCCGCCAGGTGACGGCCGGTGTGGACAACCGCTTCGAGAAGGCGGTCCGGCTCCAGCAGTGGTTCCGCGAGGACGGCGACTTCACGTACTCCCTCAAGCGAGCCCCCGGCACGGGTGCGGACGACCTACAGGCGTTCCTGTCCGCCGCCCCCGGAGGCCGGGTTGGGTACTGCGAGCAGTTCGCCGCTGCCATGGCCGTGATGGGCCGCACGCTCGGGATCCCGTCGAGGGTCGCCGTGGGCTTCCTTCGCCCCAAGAAAGTGGGCCCGGACGAGTACGTCTACAGCGCTCACGACCTGCACGCCTGGCCGGAGATGTACTTCGACGGAGTCGGCTGGGTCCGCTTCGAGCCGACTCCCGACGACCGAGCCTCCGGCGTGCCCGCCTACACGACCGCAGCGTTCCGGGAGCCCGAGCCCACCCGGTTGCCGTCGGCCTCGGCCACCAGCTCCGACGTGGAGAAGGCCCAGAACAAGCGCCGCCAGCCCGACGCCGCCGCTGCCGACGCCGGCGGTGGTGGGTCAGGCGGCCGAGGCGCCTGGATCTTGGCTCTCACCGGCCTGGTCGGGGTCGCCCTGCTGGCCTCACCTCGACTGGCCAGGACGGCGGTACGCCGGCGCCGGTGGGCCGCTGCTGTCACGGCCCCAGAGGCAGCCGAGGCCGGGTGGGAAGAGCTCAGGGACATCGCGCTGGACCTGCGACTGCCCTGGGACGACTCGGTGACGTTGCGCACCCGGGCTCGGAGCCTCGCCCTGGCGTTCGGGCGGCCGGGCGCCGCTGAACGGGAGGGCTACGTCCGCGGAGGTGTCCGTGGTCCCGGCGCCAACCCCGTGGCGGCGAGCGCGCTCGAGCGGCTGGTCAACGACGTCGAGCTTGCGCGGTTCGCGCGAGGGGTCAGCGGGCGGGGCGCCCGGGAGATCGAGGCAGACGTCGAGACGTGTGCCATCGCGATGCGCGCCGGAAGCACGAAGAAGCGCCGGCGGTTGGCCATCTGGCTCCCGGCGTCGCTGGTCAGGAACAGCACGTTGCGCCTGCTGCGCCGCGGACGCCCGGTCAGCGGCGTGGCGCTCGTCGACTCAGGAGTGGACCGGGCCGTCTGATGCCCGCCTCACACGCGTGACTCGCGGAAGGCCGACGCTTCAGAGGCCGTTGGAGCCACGGCGGCGCTGCCAGCGCTCCTCGAAACGCTTCATCATCGACTGGTGGCTCTTGCGGGGGCGCGCTGGACGCTTGGACTTCTTCTTGCCGCCCTCCACCACGGTCAGCCCGTAGCCGGCCTCCGCGGAACCGGAGGGGTTGGGCTGCGCAGGCGCTGCCGCGCCCTGGCTGCGCCAGTAGGTCAGCGCGACGACAGCGGACCCGAGCATGACCACGAAGCCGACGATGCCGACGACGGTGTTGGGAAGTACGGCGCCGGTCATCAGCACGACGATGCCGACCACGAAGACGCCACCAGCGAGGAGGGACCGGCGACGCGCGTCTCGACGCCTCGCGGTGCCGCGAAGAGCCGACACGAACTTGGGGTCCTCGGCGACGAGGGCCCGCTCCATCTGCTCGAGCAGACGCAACTCTTCTTCGGAGAGCGGCACGACTTCCTCCCGCTGACGATGACCTACGTCAAGTCTAGGCAGCCACGTGAGCAGACGGTAGGCGACCGTCGAAAAATTCATCCCCTCCGGATGACCCGGTGTGCGAGGCTTCTCCGGCGGGCCCTGTTGG
>DATGYO010000167.1:0-33110 GCA_035297905.1 Nocardioidaceae bacterium | reverse complement strand
GCAGGGGAGATCGTCAGAGGGCCTTCCGCCCTGGACTAACGCGACCAGGTCCGCCCCGCCCGCGTGGTCAGCCCTCCGCTGCGACGAGGGGGTCGATCTGCAGGGTCGACGCGATCGCGTCGAAGAGCACGACGAGCTCTTCGAACCAAGCCGTTGAACCGGGCGACCACGCCGGCCCAGCGCCGTCCCAGGAGCTCGAGGGTCTCTTCCGGCGAGAACCAGACCGCACCGGTGATCCGCTCGGCGGGGGACCGCAGCGTCTCCACGCCACCCTCGAGCACTACGAGCTCACCGGCCTCGACGGTCACCCGGACATCGTGCGCAGAGCCGATGTCCAGGCCGGCGAGCTGGATCGTCAGAAGCTCGGGGTCAAGGGCCCGACCGCGCGACGCAAGACCCACGGATAGCGCTCCTCCATGTAGCTGCCGACCTCGATCGCGTTCTGAGGGTACTTGGGCAGGCCCTTGAAGTAGCTGGCCGTGCCGCCGGTGGTAGCGCCCAGCGCCGTCGAGCTCTCGCGCTGGATACGGACCAGCTCCTCAAGCTCGTCGGCGCCGGTCTGCTCAAGCCTTCGCGTCGCGCCCACCACAACAGGTCTGGACACGGTTATCACGCCCAAACGTCCCATGCACCGCAGCCTCTCGTGCTCACCCGTTCAGAAAGGGGTACTGGGTCCAGTCCGGGCGTCGCGGTCCCGGCACGTGTCTACGCGCGCTAGTATTGGTCCAGCACCGGCCCTCAGCGACGCCAGTCGTCTCGCACGGCTTCGCTAGGCGGTTGGTGAGCCGATCCTCAACTGAGGGTCGCTGGTTCCCACGGTGGTGGGCCGTCGGGGCCTGTCGCGTCGATCTCTTGCAGATCGGTGGGAGCGAGTCGCGTCTCGGAGTCGTCACGCTCGTGTCACTCCGCTCGACGTCCATCGCCCCGGCGGCGGGACAGCGTACGGGTGCTTCATCCCGCCGCGTTGCGCGCGCCGGTCACTCCGGAGGAGGAGTCTGTGGCTCAACGAGGCCAGCGCCAGTCGGGTGCTCGCCGTACTGCCCCGCGCAGACAGAACCGGGTCCGCGCCCGGGACAACGAAGGCATCATCCCGGTGCTCGCTCGAGCTGTGCGCGAGGTCGAGGCTGCCGTCCAGCGCGGTCCGGTGATGCCTTCGGTTCGTACGAAGTTCCAGGTGGTCGCGCTGCTGGTGCGGGAGGAGCGCGCCCGGGTCAGGAGTGATGAGACCGGCAGCGAGGCTCACCGGGCCGAGCAGCTCAAGCGCCTCGACGGGGTCGCGACGATCCTCGCGAAGACTGCCGCCCGCGACACCTCGCTCCTCGCGTTGCTCGCGGAGGACGCCGTCGTCTCCGACGCGGCCCGGTCCCTCAAGCGCGACATGCTGAAGGCCGCCGGAGTCGAGACTGTCCCCGACGAGGTCACTCCCAAGGAGCCTGAAGCCGCCTCCCCGACCACGGCTCGTCGGGTCGTTCCGCAGTCGATCGTCTCGCGGCAGCTGGCCAACCCCTTCCTGACACCCGACTTCTCAGCCGCCAGGCAGAACACGGCCCGTCCGCGCCGCCTGGCCAACTGGGAGCTGCTCGGCCCGCTCTTCAGCTCGTTCGAGTACGCCGGCGGCGGAGCCCCGGCATGCATGGACCTGCCCGATCCGTCCTCCCTGCGAGCACCGGGTGGCCGGACGCTGATGCCGCACCAGGCCAAGCTGGTCGCCGCCGCCGCGTCAGGTCACCGAACCTTCCTGCTCGCCGACGAGCCGGGTCTGGGCAAGACGGCTCAGGCACTGCTCGCCGCCCAGGCTGCGAACGCCTACCCGCTGCTCGTCGTCGTACCCAACGTCGTCAAGACCAACTGGGCACGCGAGGCCGGCCTCTGGACACCCAACCGCCCGGCCACCGTGATCCACGGCAACGGCGACACGATCGACGGGTTCGCCGACATCGTCATCGTCAACTACGAGGTGCTCGACCGCCATGTCGGTTGGATCGGCGATCTCGGGTTCCGCGGCATGGTCGTCGACGAGGCGCACTTCATCAAGAACAAGACCTCCCAGCGCTCACAGCACGTGTTGGAGATCTCCGAGCGGATCCGGTCCCGCATCGCGCGCCCCCTGCTGATGGCGCTCACCGGCACCCCGCTGATCAACGACATCGAGGACTTCAGGGCCATCTGGCAGTTCCTCGGCTGGATCGACGACAAGAAGCCGCTCGCCGAGCTGATGGACTCGCTCGAGGAGACCGGCCTGGAGCCAGGCGATCCCGGGTTCTACCAGGCCGCGCGCAGGTGCGTGATCGACCTGGGCATCGTCCGCCGTCGCAAGGTCGAGGTCGCCGCCGACCTACCCGCCCGCCGGGTCGCCGACCTTCCCGTCGAGCTCGACGACGAGGTCGGCCGCTCGATCCGCGAGGCCGAGCGTGACCTCGCTCGCCGCCTGGTGTCGCGCTACGAGAACGCCCTGGAGAGGCGGACTTCCGGAGCCGTCGTCGAGGGCATCGACCACGAACTCGTGCGCAGGGTGGCCACGTGGGAGCGCGAGGACAGCAGCACGACGAAGACCGACGAGAACGTGTTCAGCATGATGCGACGCATCGGCCAGGCGAAGGCCGGCCTCGCCGCCGACTACGCGGCGCAGCTCGCGCGCAGCGTCGGCAAGGTCGTGTTCTTCGCCAAGCACGTCGACGTCATGGACGTCGCGGAGGAGACCTTCGCCAAGCGGGGGATCGGCTTCTGCTCGATCCGTGGCGACCAGACCCCGACGTCGCGGCAGAAGAACATCGACGCGTTCATGAACGATCCCGACGTCTCCATCGCGGTCTGCTCCCTGACCGCGGCCGGCGTGGGTCTGAACCTGCAGATCGCCTCCAACATCGTCCTTGCCGAGCTCTCCTGGACGGATGCGGAGCAGACGCAGGCCATCGACCGCATCCACCGCATCGGACAGGGCGACCCCGTCACCGCGTGGCGCATCATTGCCGCGCAGACCATCGACACGAGGATCGCGGAGCTCATCGACAGCAAGGCGGGGCTCGCAGCCAGGGCGCTGGACGGCTCGGACGAGGAGGTGTCGTCCTCGGCCGACGTACAGCTCGAGGCGCTCGTCGCTCTGCTGACGGACGCGTTGTCGGCATCGCAGTAGTCACGCCCGGCCGAGGGGCGTCGCGCGTAGCCTGCTGTCATGAGCGTGAAGGTGGATCTCACGGCGCTTGCCGACAAGATGGCTGACTACGACTTCGCCTACCTCCTGACGGTGTCGGACGACCAACGGCCGCACGCCGTGGCGGTCCAGCCGGTGATGCGCGGGCGAGCTGTCACCGTCGGGAGTCTCGGCAACCGCACGCTCGCGAACCTCGCTGCGCGGCCCGCGGTGACCCTGCTGTTCCCGCCCCGAGAGCAAGGTTGGTACTCCCTGATCGTGGACGGTCGGGCAGCTACGGACAGCGACGGCACCTGCGTCGAACCCGCCCACGCGGTGCTGCACCGGCCGGCTGACCACTCCATAGGAACGTCGGACAGCTCCTGCGGCAACGACTGCCTGCCTGTGTCCGCGACCTGAACGGTCGGCTCGCCGGATTCCTCGACCGGAACGACCCACCGGTCAGCAGGCGTTCAGCGCGGGGTCGCGTGCGTCCCTGCGGCAGATCGAGTCACTCGGACGGACCGTAGATCCAGGGGGCGAACACGACTTCCCGTCCGTCCGGGTCCGGGAAGATGACGCCGCCGTTCGCTTCCCAGTAGCCCGCCCCTTCCACTGGGTGGACGCCCGCGGAGGCGAGTCGTGCCAGAATGCGCTCCTTGTCGGCTGCGTCCGGGAGGTAGAAGACCAGCTGGTCACGTCCCGGTGTCCGGGAAGGTGCATCCCGCAACCGGAGGATCTCGAGGTGAACGGCGCGTCCAGGTAGGCCGAGGATCGTGCCGTCCTGGCCGTAGCTGTCACGAAAGGTCTCGAGCACAGGCAGGCCGATGGTGTCGCGGTAGAACACCACCGTCTCGTCGTACCGCGAGCTTGACCGCCCGACACGCAGCGCGCCCACGGGGAGGTGTTCCGGCCAGCGAGCGTTGGACGGCTCAGGGGTGCCCATGGCGCCGAGCTCGCGGCGCATGAACACCCTTGCGTCCACGCGGAGCCCGTTCTGCGCCTCTCGCTCGCGGATCGCGCGCATGCCCGGCGTCCATTCGCCGGGCTGCAGGTCTCGGAAGCCGTGCCTTCGATAGAAGGGGCCGTTCCATGGCACGTCGCGGAAGGTCGAGAGGGTGACCGCCGAGTGGCCTTGCTCCTCCGCCCACTCGCAGACCCGCTCGAGCAGGCGCGCCCCGATGCCCCGCCGGCCGTGTGCAGGCAGCACGTCCATCTCCTCGACGTACGCGGCACCCTCCCGCACCGAGGCGATCACCATGCCCACGGGGAGGCCGTCAGGCAGGCAGGCCACCCAGACCTGTCCGCTGCTGAGGAGTCGGGCCAGGTCGTCCAGCGGGAACGACACATCAAGGGCTTCGTCGATGAGCCCTAGGCCGGAGAAGAGGGTGCCCGCCTCGTCCTCGATCTGTCGCAGGCGCGAGGCCTCGTCCACCCGGGCGAGGCGAATCCGGTAGGGATCTGGTTGCTGGTCCATGGACGGTTGGTGCCCGGTGGTTCCGGTGTCTTACCGGATGTGTCCCGATGGACGGTGCGCGATCCTGTGACGACGCGTGCTCGCGCCGGTAGAACGTACGGGTGCTCGAGGCCATGGCACCTCAGGGGGTCTCTGGGTAGCCTCGTGGTCATGCCACCGGTAGATCCCGGGGGAGAGGGAACCCGGGCCACCGCAGCCAGGCTGGATCCGGAGTCAGCGGAGTGGATCCAGGTTCTCGCTGATACCGGACCGCAGCGGGAGGCAGGGCTGGCCCGGCTGCACGAGATGTTGGTACGCATCGCGTTGAGTGAGGTCCGACGCCGCGGATGGCAGCTGCGGATCTCCGGGCCCGAGCTCGACGACCTGGCCTACCAAGCCGCGGGGGACGCGCTGCTCGCGATCACCGACAAGTTCGCGGAGTTCCGCGGTGAGAGCCGGTTCACGACCTGGGCGTACAAGTTCGTCATCTTCAACGTGTCGGCCAAGATCGGTCGGCATTTCTGGCGGAACCCGAGCGTCTCGATGGACGCAGAGGACTGGGACCGGCTGCCGGACCGGTTCGGGTTCGAGCCCGAGCAGGAGGCCGAGTGGCGAGATCTGCTGGCCGCGCTGCACCGAGCCGTCGACGAGGAGCTGACCCCGCGGCAGCGGCGGGTCTTCGTCGCGATCGTGCTGAACGACGTGCCGCTCGACACCTTGGTCATCGAGCTGGCGTCCAACCGCAATGCGATCTACAAGACCCTGTTCGACGCTCGACGTAAGCTGCGGGCCGCTCTTGCCACTGATGGGTACCTACCCGATGACCATGGGAGGCGCCGATGAACGGCTGGTCGGAGCTGGACCGCTTCCTGCGGACTGACCCGAGCGACGTGGGCTGCGCGGAGGCGATGGAGATGCTGCACGTCTACGCGGACCTGACCGCCGCCGGCGCCCCTGCGGAGCAGCGGTACCCGGGGATCGCTGCGCACCTACGTGCGTGTGGGCCCTGCAGTGAGGACTTCGAGGGGCTGTTGGCCGCGTTGCGCGACCAGTCGGGTTAGCCACGGCAAGCGGCGGTGCGCCACGGCATCGGAGGTCCAGGCCCGCTCGGGGTGGCTCGCATCTATGGAGCCCGCGTAAGACCCGCGCCGCCGACGACACCAAGCACAGGCGGTCGCAACAGCACGACCGCCTGACCAGAAGGAGCCAGAACCAGTGGAGACCGCAAACGACCTGAAGATCCGTGACGTCATCGCTCGCGACGAGTCGTTCTTCGACGCGCTCCTCGCCGCCGATGTCGATGCGCTCGACGACCTGCTCGCCGACGACTTCCTGATCGTCGACGTACTGATGGGCCAGGTAGCACACCGGGACGACCTGCTCGGCGCGATGAGTACGGGCGCGCTGAAGTTCGCGGAGGTGACGCGGTATCCCGCAGAACGCGGGGTCCGACACCATGACTCGGTCGCTGTGGTGGTCGGGCGAACCCGGATGGCCATCCACCATCCGGGCGGTGAGGTGACGGTGGGCAGCCGGTACACCCATGTGTACGTGCATGGGAGCGGGCGATGGAGCCTGATGTCCGCCCAAGGGACACCGATAGCAGGATGAGCAACCGACCGTGCTGACCGACGCCGACCTGTACCTGCGCGGGGCCGAGACCCTGCTGGCCTCGTGGGAGGAGTATGCGCGAGGGGCGAGCGGTGCGGCGGTGCAGCGACACCCAGGCGTCGCCACCGCTGTCTTCCCGAGCGAGCCTGAGCGCAGCGTCTACAACAACGCGCTTCTCGACCGCGACCTCGACGCCGCGGAGCGCGCCCATGCCATCGAGGCGATGGAGGCTGCGTACGCGAGGGCTCGCGTCACGCGTTTTGCCGCCTGGGTACACGAGAGTGACGAGGCGATGCGGACCGATCTCGCTCGGCGTGGTTACTCGCTCGACGAGTCGACGCGTGCGATGGGCATGGCGGTGGAGGACGTTCGCCTGCCCCGGCCGGAGATCGAGCTCGGGTCCCCGGACTGGTTCGAGTACCTGCGCATCGTCGGGGTCCCGTCGGACTTCCTCAGCAGAGCCGACCCAGCCGCCTTCCACGTGCGGGTGGCCCGCCTGGACGGCGAGAATGTCGCGACGGCGATGGCTTTCGATCTCGGCAGCGACTGCGGGATCTACAACGTAGGAACGCTCTGGCATGCCCGGCGGCGAGGTCTGGGCACCGCCCTGACCGCACTCCACGTGCACGACGCACTGGCGCGCGGGTGTCTGACGGCGAGCCTGCAGTCGACGGTCATGGCAGAGCGCGTCTACGCCGCCGTGGGCTTCCGAGATCTCGGCCGGATCCTCGAGTTCGTGCCGGAGGGCCGCACGACATCAGCGCAGTGATGCCTCCTCGAGCATGTGGAGCACCAGGGCGAGAGGCGGCCAGGCCGAACGCCCGCGCCGTGTCACGGCGTACGCCCGAAGGATGACGTCCGGGCGTCGGAGCCGGAGCAGCGCCACCCCGCGGGCAGTCGGCTGGCGGGCCGGCAGCAGACCGACACCGAGACCCGCCACGATCATGTCCTGCACGAGCTCGAGGCTGTCGGCGCGGTGGACGATGCGTGGCTGGAACCCGGCGAGGGATCCAACCGTGCGGACGACCTCCTCGTCAGAGCTGTTGCGGGAGTTCACGATCCAGTCGTGATCCTTGAAGCGCGCGAATGCTTCCAGAGCGATCCCCTTGTGACGTTCAAGTCCGCTAGGCACGCCGAGTGCCCACTCCGTGCTGCCCAGTGGCTGCGTGACAACGGTCCGGTCGAACACCGCCGGCGCGAGGTTGTAGTCATAGGTCAGTGCGAGGTCGACGTCATCCGCGGCCAGCAGGTCGAGTGCCTCGTCAGGCTCGTGCTCGTGGATGCTCAGCTGCACCCGGGGGTGCTGCTCCGCAAGCGTCCGCACCACCGGAAGCAGCGCCTGGCGCACGGCCGTGGCGAACGCCGCTACGCGAAGCGTCCCTGCCGGGGCGGAGGACGGGTCGAGGTCCGCCCGCGCCGCTTCGAGGGCGGCCAGGACGGACACCGCATGGTCCGCCAGGCGCCGGCCTGCCGGCGTGAGCCGCACCCGGCGCCCCTCGTGCTCGAGCAACGGGGTCCCTGCTTCCCGCGCAAGGGCCGCGATCTGTTGGGAGACGGTGGAGGTCGTGACGTGCATGACCTCCGAGACCTCTCGCATCGAGCCGAGGCGTGAGAGCTGCAGGAGGAACTCGAGCCGGCGCGGATCCACCGCACAATCATTCACGATAAGTGAACAAAGTGTCCATCAGATTCACGTGGACGCGAATGGTCCTCGCTCTGTGTACTGATCGCATGAACACGATCGGCGTGCGTCTGGCCCCGGGACGCGAGGGTGCTGCGATGGCCCTGGGATCGATGGTGTGCGTCCAGATCGGCCTCGCCATCTCCGTCGGGCTCTTCGATGAAGTCGGTCCCGAAGGTACGGCGTGGCTCCGCCTGTCCTGGGCAGGCATCCTGCTGCTCCTGGTGGTGCGGCCCCGGATCTCGCGCATCCCCCGAGGCAGCCTCGCGGCTTCCGTCGTGCTCGGACTCGTGACCGCCGGGATGACCATGCTGTTCATGGCGGCTGTCGAGAGGCTTCCGCTCGGCACGGCGAGCGCCCTGGAGTTCCTGGGCCCGCTCGGCGTGGCAGTCACACGGAGCAGGCAGCTACGGCAGTTGCTGTGGCCGGCACTCGCTGCTGTCGGGCTGCTCCTGCTCACCCAGCCGTGGCAGGGCGTCACGGACCTGATCGGAGTCGCGTTCGCCCTCGGTGCGGCGGCCTGCTGGGCGTCGTACATCCTGCTGACGCAGGCGGTCGGCGACCGCGTCGCGGGTGTCGCGGGCCTGGCCGTGTCCTTCCCGGTCGCCGCGGTCGTCGCCACCGTGGTCGCGGGCCCGAGCGTCGTCTCGTCGATCACCCCCCACCTGGCGCTGGTCGGGCTCGGTCTTGCCCTGCTGCTCCCGGTGGTGCCGTTCAGCCTGGAGATGCTGGCTCTGCGGCGACTCACCGCGGCGGCGTTCGGCACTCTCATGAGCCTGGAGCCGGCGATCGCCCTCGTCCTGGGGCTCGTGCTGCTGCACCAGGTCCCGTCCGTCTGGTCCCTGGTCGGGATCGCGTTCGTCGTCGCGGCCGGTGTGGGCGCCGAACGGACGGGAGCGCGTGTCCCGGACGCAAGCTCGCTGACCGGCGATCCGGGTCACGCCCGGCGCGACGAGGAAGGCCCCCGCGGCCGTGACGAGAACACAGACGTGCAGTCGACCGCGACGGTGGGCAGGTCGCTGCGCGCGCTCCAGGAAGCTGCCGGCCGTCTGGGGGGCCGCTGACACTAGGGCGACCGGGTCCCATGCCGGCGCCAGGACGACCAGGGCATGCAGCACGTGACGATAGGTGCGGGTTGTCCGTGGTGGGATGGATACCGTGCCTACGGGGAACGGGGAACGGGGAACGGGGAACGGGGAACGGGGGGACCGGTGACCCGGACTTAACAGCGTGCGCTCGGCGAGCGCCTACCACCAAGCGAGGAGTCGTCTTGATCTTCATCACCGCAAAGTTCCGAGTCCTGCCCGAGCACGCAGAGGACTGGCCGGAGATCTCCCGAGCCTTCACGGAGGCCACGCGCGGCGAGGAGGGCTGCCTCTGGTTCGACTGGTCCCGCAGCCTCGAGGACCCGCAGGAGTACGTGCTCGTCGAGGCGTTCCGCGACGGCGACGCCGGTGGTGCTCACGTGAGCTCCGACCACTTCAAGCGGGCCCAGGAGGAGCTTCCGCCGTACCTCGCCGAAACGCCCCGGATCGTGAACTTCGAGGTGCCCGGCACGGAATGGTCCGAGCTCGGTGAGCTCCGGGTATCGCGCTGACCGTCTTCCGGTGCAACCATCGAAGCGATGCCGCACGACGTGATGGTGATCTTGGACGACAACCCCGGTGAGCTTGCGCGACTGGGAGAGGTGGCCGGTGCCGCCGGGGTGAACCTCGAGGGTTTCGCTGCGTTCACCGGTGACGGCAAGGGTGTCGTCCACGTGCTCGTCGCCGACGAAGGGCTCGACGCCCTCCTGAATGCGTTGCGTGCGGCCGGCATGCCGGTCGTCGACGAGCGCGAGGTGCTCGTGGTCAACGTGGCGGACGAGCCAGGTGCGATGGGGGAGGTCGCCCGCCGGCTCGCGGGGGCGGGGGTCAACATCGACCTTGCCTACACCACGTTCGGGGGTGTGCGACTGGTCTTCGGCACGGATGATCTGCGGGTGGCTCGGTCCGTTCTGGACTCCTGATCGGCGGCGCACCTGCTCACCGAGTCGTTGCTCACCGAGGTCGCCGCCGGCTCCTCAAGTCCTTTCAGGCGTCAGGCGAGCACGCCCAGGATCACGTCGATCTCGCGCTGGCTCAGCCCCGAGGCCGACTCGTTGACGGCGATGATCAGGCGAGTCGTCAGTTCCACCTCTTCGTGGAGCTCGCTGTCGTGCAGCGAGACTTCGAGAGGGTCGGTCGTCACGTGCACAACGCTAGGGAGCGGCGTGCGTCCGATGTCACGAATTGGCCGAACCGTGATCTGTCAGCGGGCCTGGACTACACGGGTGTAACGAATTCGCGGTCGCGAACGATCTTCTACGGGAGGAACCTCGTCGTCCTGACGTTGGGGTTCCCGGCACGGCGGACGAGGCATGGAGCGGTGGGATGGTCAGCGAGTCGGACCCGCGGTTCGTCGAGTTGGTACGGGAGGCAGCCTCGGTCGCGTACTCGACCACAGTCGGGCAGCCGACGCATGAGGTCTACGTGGTGCTCGCGTCGGCACTGAAGCAGCGCGGCATCTACCCGGACCCCGAGGCGGTCCTCCAGGCTTCGATGCTGATCAGCCGCGGGAAGAAGCCCGCAGTTCTCCGGGACTGAGGCCAGACCCGGAGGCGCCGACCAGGACGGCCTTACAGGTAGGCAGCGTTGTCGACCTTGCGGTGGTAGCGACACCCGATCTTGCCGCCCGCCGCGGCCGCGAGCAGGGAGCTGACGAGCGCGGCCACTGCCGCGATCACGCCTTGGACACCGGAAGCTCCGGCCGGGAGCGCGAGGGCGGGCAGATCCATCCGGAGAAGAGCGCTGAGCTCTGGGCGGAGCAGGAGCACTGCGCCCAACGCGACGCCGGTGAGCAGCAGGCCGATGAGCCAGACGCCGACTCCCTGCTTGCCGCCGTCGAACCGTGACATCCGTCCGGCAACGTAGCCGCCGCAGTAGTAGGAGACCACCAGTAGACCGAACAGGATCGCCGCAGCCACGACGCCCACGGTCCTGGCCTGGCCCGAGGCCGACGACGGCAGCACAACGCCCGTCTTCCCCAGGGCTGCTACCGCGGCAGCCACCGCCGGGGACAGGAGGGCCAAGACGGCAAGGGATACCAGCCAGCCGAAGAACCCGGCGCCCCAGTTGAGACCTCCGAACCTCTGCCTCTGACGAGCCTCGACGTCCGCGCCGTCCGGTTCAGACTGTTGGGCGTAGCGCGGCGAGGCGGTCACGTCGCCGTCTGCTTCGTCGACGATCGGAGTCGGATGGACCTGGGTCTCGTCGGTTCGCCCGTCGTACGTCTCTCCGTCTTCCAGCGGCTTGTACGTGGTCATGAGTAAACCTCCCGAGTGTCAGATCCCCCGGTTCGTCACAAATCTCCCTCCTACCCGAGTCACCGACGATCCACACCGGACCGTTACACCCACGGTTCTGCGTCATGCTCGGGTGGTTGGCTGTGCGAAGAGGCGAAGGAGGCGGGCACCTGATGCTTGGCGCACTCCGAGTGCTCGAGATCGCCTGGGACACCACGCGGGTCGGACGCGGCGACGGTGACGCCATCGCGCGGCGGCAGCAGAACCGTCTGGCTGACCTCGTGAAGCATGCGCGTTCTTCGTCGCCGTACTACCGCCGGCTGTACCACGACCTGCCCTCGAGGGTCACGGACCCGCAGCTCCTCCCACCGGTGCGCAAGCCCGACCTCATGGCGCACTTCGACGAGTGGGTGACGGACCCGGACCTCACCCTGGAGCGCCTGAGGCGCGAGTTCCTGTCCGACCTCTCCCTCGTGGGCTCGCTCTACCTGAGGCGCTACCACGTGTTCACGACCTCCGGGACGACGGGCGAGCCGGCCGTGCTGGTGCATGACGTCGACTCGTGGGCAGTCCTGCAGGTCGTGGCCCGACTGCGCGCGAGGCGGGCGCTGCTGAGCCAGGGTCTCGTCCGGAACGCTCTACGCCGTGGCCTCCGGTGGGCCGTTCTCTTCGCGACCGGCGGACACTTCGGCGGCGTCGTGCTCACGGAATCGCTTCGGCGGCGAAGCTCGTTCATGGCCAGACGGTTGCGCGTCTTCTCGGTGCTGAGACCGGTCTCGGAGCTCGTGGAGGAGCTGAACGAGTTCCAGCCGACTGTGCTCAACGGCTACCCGAGCGCGATAGCGCTCATGGCGGCAGAGCAGAGGGCGGGCCGGTTGAGGATCAGCCCCTTCCTGGCGCAGACCTCCGGTGAGGCGATGACGGCTCAGACTCGCAACGCGATCACGTCGGCATTCGGGTGCGGGATCGTCGAGGGGTACGCAGCCTCGGAGGCGCCTGCGCTGGCTGTCCAGTGCCCAGCCGGCTCTCTCCACGTCAACGCGGACTGGTACCTCCTCGAGCCTGTCGACGCGGCCTACCGGCCGGTCCCACCGGGCGAGACCTCCCACACGACTCTGGTGACCAACCTGGCCAACCGGGTGCAACCGGTGATCCGCTACGACCTCGGAGACCGGGTCGCGGTGGCGACCAGCCCTTGTCCCTGCGGCAGCCCGCTGCCAAGGGTGACAGTGGAGGGCCGCACGAACGACGTGCTCTCCTTCGAGTCGCCGGACGGGCCCGCGGTGACGGTGCTCCCTCTCGCTTTGGGGACAGTGATCGAGGAGACCCCGGGCGTGAGCCGGTTCCAGGCCATCCGCACGGGATCGAGCCGACTGAGCGTACGCCTCGAGATGCAACCGGGCTCAGGCGAGGAGGAGGTCTGGGCGGCGGTGGACGCCCGGCTGGAGAAGTTCTTCCGCGATCACGGCGCTGCGCCGGTGTCCGTCGAACACGCTGCCGAGACGCCACACGCGGACCCGAGGACGGGCAAGTTCCGGCAGGTGTGGTCGGCCTGACGAACGTGAGGTTTCGCCGGCGCAGGGAGCATCGGATCGGGGTTCCGGTCGAGCGTACTTCCGAGTAACACTGAGCAATCGAGATCGGAGCTCCCCGTGACTACTCCAGCAGCCGGGCCCAATGTCAGTGAACGTGAGGCGCGCGAGGTCGCCGAGGCAGCTCGGGAGACCGAGTGGACTCGCCCGAGCTTTGCCAAGGAGCTCTATCTCGGCCGGTTCGACTTCTCGCTGATCCACCCCTACCCGCAGGTGCCGGCCGAGGAGGCGGCGCGGGGGGAGGCGTTCATCGCCGACCTGGGCGAGTGCTGCCGTTCGATGGATGGGCTGCGCATCGAACGGGACGCCGAGATACCCCACGAGTACGTCAAGGCGATGACTGACCTCGGGGTCTTCGGCATGAAGATCCCGAAGGAGTACGGCGGACTCGGCCTGTCGACCTACTACTACGGTCGGGCGCTGATGCTGCTCGGGTCGGTCCACCCCAGCATCGGCGCGCTCGTGTCGGCGCATCAGTCGATCGGCGTCCCCCAGCCGGTGAAGATGTTCGGCAACGAGCAGCAGAAGCGGGAGTTCCTGCCGCGCTGTGCGGCGGGCGCACTATCCGCCTTCCTGCTCACCGAACCCGACGTCGGGTCCGACCCGGCCAGACTCGGCTGCAGCGCCACGCCCACGGACGACGGCAGCGGCTACCTGCTTGACGGGGTCAAGCTGTGGACGACCAACGGGGTCGTCGCCGAGCTCCTGGTGGTGATGGCGAAGGTGCCCGTCCATGAGCACGGTCGGGGCGGCATCACCGCGTTCGTCGTCGAGGCCGACTCCCCGGGGATCACCGTGGAGAAACGCAACAGGTTCATGGGGCTGCGCGGCATCGAGAACGGCGTGACTCGGTTCCACCGGGTCTTCGTTCCCGCCGGGAACCGGCTCGGCCGGGAGGGGCAGGGGCTCAAGATCGCCCTCACCACGCTCAACAGCGGTCGGCTGTCGATACCGGCCCTGTGCGCGGGGGCAGGCAAGTGGTGTCTCAAGATCGGCCGCGAGTGGTCGACGGCACGAGTCCAGTGGGGACGGCCGGTCGGGGAGCACGCCGCCGTCTCGCAGAAGCTCTCCTTCATCGCGGCGACCGCGTTCGCCATGGAGGCCGTCGTGGACCTGTCCACCCAGCTCGCCGATGCCGGCACGAAGGACATCCGGATCGAGGCTGCGCTGGCGAAGCTGTGGTCGAGCGAGATGGCCTGGCTGGTCGCGGACGAGCTGGTCCAGATCCGTGGCGGCCGCGGCTACGAGACAGCCGACTCGCTGGCCGCCCGCGGCGAACGGGCGGTGCCCGCCGAGCAGGTGCTGCGAGACCTGCGGATCAACAGGATCTTCGAGGGCTCCACCGAGATCATGCACCTGCTGATCGCACGGGAGGCGGTCGACGCCCATCTCGCGGCGGCGGGAGACCTGGCGTCAGCCGATGCGGACCTCCGGAGCAAGGCGAAGGCGGCGATGAACGCGAGCGGGTTCTACGCGAGGTGGCTCCCGCAGCTGGCCGCCGGCAAGGGCACGGTGCCGACGTCGTACCGCGAGCTCGGGCCTCTCGCAAAGCACCTGCGGTACGTCGAGCGCTCGTCGCGGAGGCTGGCCAGGCAGACGTTCTACGGGATGAGCCGGTGGCAGGCGAAGTTGGAGTACAAGCAGGTCTTCCTCGGCAGGATCGTGGACATCGGGGCCGAGCTGTTCGCGATGGCCGCGTCGTGCTCGCGCGCGTTGATGATGGGTGCACAGGATCCGAAGAACGCGCCGAGCGCCTACCAGCTTGCCGAGACGTTCTGCGCCCAGGCTCGGATGCGCGTCGACGAACACTTCAGTCGGCTCTGGGACAACGCCGACAGCCTGGACGAGCGGTTGGCCCGCTCCGTGATGGCCGGCGACCTCACGTGGCTCGAGGCAGGCGTGGTGGACGGATCGGAGGGGACCGGGCCTTGGATCGCAGCGTGGAGTCCTGGGCCGTCGAGGGCCGAAGACCTGTCGCGCCGCTATCGCGAAACCTCATCGGACGAGACCACGGGCTCCGCTGCGCTGGCGCCCGCCGGAGGATCCGGGTCGTGAAGACGAGCACGACGGGGGCTTCTCCGCGTCAATGACGCGCCCAACAGGGCCGCCGCGATCGACATCGCGGCGAGGACCAGCACCCAGTCGCCGGCCCTTGCGTAGGGCGTCCATCCGCGGTTCAGGGTGAGCGGAACGACCACAGCGGCCTCCTGGTTCGGAGTGACCCACAGCAGCCGTCGGCCGGTTGCGTCGAAGCCGGCGGTCGTTCCGGTCAGCGCGGCGTGGACGACCGGGCGGCCGGTCTCGACTGCCCGCACGGCGGCGACACCGGCGTGCTGCGGCTGCGCCCAGGTGCCCTGGAAGGTGGTGCTGGCGGTCTGGTAGACGATCAGCTCGGCGCCGAGAGCGACTTCGCGCCGGGCCATGTCCGGGAAGGTCGACTCGAAGCAGATCAGGGCACCGAAGTCGACCGGACCGGTGCGCAGCAGGACAGGGCCCTCGCCACGACCGCGGTCCTCGGCCGCGGCTTTGCTGACTCGGGTGACCCAACCCAGGAGCGGGCGCAGCGGGACGTACTCCCCGAACGGCACCAAGCGGGTCTTCACGTAGCTTCCGTCCAGGCCATCGGGAGTGACCAGCACCGAAGTCTTGCGGATCCCGCCGCGGTCACGACGGGCGTCGACGTTGACCAGCAGGTTCGCGCCGGTGCGCCGGGTGAGAGCCACCAGCCGTCTGGTCAGGTCGGGACGGCTCGGCAGGTCGTAGCCGACACTCCTCTCGGCCCACACGATCAGGTCCGGGTGCTGGGAGGCGACCGTGTCGCTCATCTGGATCTGGCGGGTGAGTCTGGCTCTCGGACTTCCCATGACTCCCGGCTGGATGACCGCGACCCGCACGACGCCCGTGGCCGGCGGGGAAGGGCGAACCACGGCCCAGGCCGGCCCCACCGCCAACGCGGCCGCCGCGACGGCCGCGAGGATTGCCCGGTGGCTACCCCTCGACGCGACGAGCGTTCCCACGATCGCGACGTTGACGGCCACGACGAGGAACCCGGTCAACCAGATGCCACCGAGCGCGGCCGAGGCCAGCAGGGCGGGCTGGTTCCACTGGGAGGCACCCAACAGGTCCCAGGGCCCGCCGAGACTCTGCCAGGACCGGACCGCTTCGACGGCGACCCACCCCGAGGGGAGCACCAGGGTCGCGCCCAGCAACATCGCCAATGACGGACGCCCGGAGAGCATGCGTCGCACCGCCCAGGCCCACGGCAGCCACAACGCCCCCAGCGCGAAGGCCACGAGGGCCAGCGCAGGACCCAGCGCTGGTGCCAACCAGTACCCGGTTGCGGCGATGTATCCGGCGCCGGCCCACCAGCCCCGGATGCCTGCCTCCCGCGCGTCCGGTGCAGCGCGGATGAGCAGGAGGAGGGGCAGCAGGGCGGCCCATGCGAACCACCACCACGCCACCGCAGGGAACGCCAGCACCGGCAGCGCCCCGCAGGCGAGCCCGGCGGTCCGGCCCCGCCAGCGGTGAGCGGGCCGACTCGAGGGCGGGCGTGCCGCGAACGGCCAGACGTGGAACACCCGGGAGTAGACCAGCCATCCGAGCAGGAACGCTGCGGCGAGCCACCAGAGGAGTGTGCGCACCTCGGTCGGGTGCCACAGCGGGATCATCAACAGCCCGGCAAGCACGAACGCCACGTTGTAGAGGACGTCGTAGACGGAGAACACGCGGCCACGGACCACGTCCGGGGACGAGCGTCCGACGAGCGCGTCGACGAGCACCTTCAGCAGCTGGAAGGAGAACGCCGTGACGGCGATGCCGGTGAGGAGGACGGCGAGGTTCGGTGCGACTCCTCCGGCGTACAGGGCAGCCGCGGGCGGCAGGAAAGCCGCCGGCAGCAACGCCGTCGGAGCCCACCGGCGGGCGCATGCCGGCGCGGCCAGCGACCCGGCAAACGCAGCAGCTCCCGTGACCCCCAGCGCCAGCCCGTATCCGGAGATCCGCAGCTCGAACCGGGAGTCGGCGACGAGCACGAGCAGGACGAACCCGGCGCCCAGCAGCAGCCGGTGCAGCCACACCGTGCTCAGGGGTAGACCGATGGTGGGCCTGGCGACGGCGCGCACGCCGTCCCCTAGATCGATCATCACCTGACGGACATGGCGAAGCACCGGGCCGCCAGCGCCGCCGCCGACATCGGGAAGCCGAGCGAAGACGACTCCCGCGGCTGCGTAGAACAGGCCGGCCAAGACGAACCCGGCGGACGACGCCCTGCCGACGAGGGCTGCACCGGCCACTGCACCCACGAACGCCGCGGTCATGCCAGCCACCGACGAGATCGCATTCGCCGTCACCAGCTCATGGGGCTGCACCGTTCGCGGTAGTGAGGCTCCTTTGGCGGCGAGGACGAAGCGTGACGCCGACAGCAACAGGAGGATGCCTGCGAACGCGCCCGCCTCCCATCGCGACATCACCGTCGCAACCGAGGCAACGGTCAACGCGGCCCGCAGCCCCGACATCACGACCAGGACGCGGCGACGCGGCCACCGGTCGATCAGTACCCCGGCGAACGGGCCGACCAGGCTGAACGGCAGCAACGTGACCGCAAGCACGGCCGCGATCCGCGCCGGCGTCGCACCTCGGCCCGCCTGGAACACGACGAACTGCGCGAAGGCGATCTGGGCGAGCCCGTCGGCACCCTGTCCCAGACACTGACCGGACACCAGCGTCCGGAACGGCCCGTGCAGCAGACGGCGACCCGACCGCCAACCCTGCTCATGCCCGGAGGGCTGCTCCATCCGCACCTGCCAACGTCGCCGAACGGCTGCAGGATCATCTCCTGTACATCGAGCGTAGATGCGTGACGGCGGAGGTCCCTGACGCCACTTTCCAGGCGATAACGCCGACGTCCGGGGGAGTCCAGGCGACGGGCGGTCGGCAGCCTACCCGCGAGCCGGCCCGCGCCCTTGGCCGCGGCAACTTGCTGAACCGGGTCAGGGGAGCGCGGGCCGACCGGCACCGGCGTCGGGTCCTGCCAGCAGGTAGGAGCCGACGCCGGTCTACCGAATCCGCGCACGGGGTCCGGGTGCGCCTTCGGATTCAGCCCTCAATTCGGGGAGGGCCGGTCGAATACATTACTCGAACGCCAAATCGGCTGCGGAGGCCGCGTCACCCATCAGGGGGCGAGCGTGTGGTTCGGGGCTCGCTGCCTCAGGCGGCAAGCTGCTCGACGAGCACAAGGGCCATGTCGTCGTCGATGCGTTGCCCGGCGTGGTCGCCCAAGCGCGCGAGCAGCCGGTCGAGAGCCTCGTCCAGGTTGCCGTCGCGCAGGACAGACGCGTAGTCGTTGAGCGGGAAGAAGACCCCGCGACGGTCGCGGGCCTCGACCAGTCCGTCGGTGTAGATCAGCAGGCGGGAGCCTCCCGGCCAGAGTGAGGTGACCGGGCAAGGCTTCGGGCCGAGCCCGAGCGGGAGCGCCGGCTCGCCGGTCTCGAGAACGTCGGCCGTGTCGGTGACGAGCAACGGTGCGTGGTGCCCGCAGTTCACCAGTGTCACGGACTGGTCGTCGTGGAACTCGGCGAGTACGGCGGTGACGAAGTCCTCTTCGCCGGCGACGGCCTTCACGACGCCGTCCAGTTCGGTGGCGATCGCGGCGAGCGACGGTGTGGTGAAGGCCGCGCGGCGGAACGCGCCGAGGACCGTTCCGGCCAGCTGGACTCCGTCCAGTCCCTTGCCGCGTACGTCGCCGACGATGACACGGACGCCGTACGGGCTGTCGGCCACTTCGTGAGGTCTCCGCCGACGAGTGCCTGTCGGGTTGCCGAGACGTAGCGCGCGGCGAAGCCCACCGAGCCGGCAGCACTCGGGATGGCGCGCAGCACCGCGCGCTGGGCGGTCTCCGCGATCAGGGTCGTGTGCCTCAGGTCATGTTCGCGATGCACCCGGATCCTGGCCGCCAGCACGGCGAGTGCGCCAAGGCCGAGCGTCAGGGCCACCCGGATGCCCCAGTCCAGGGTGGCGAAGTTGTCGTTCCAAAGACCCGAGATGAGTGACAGCACCAACGCCGCTGCCGCCACGACGGCGGTATTGCGCACTGTGGTCGTCGCGGCGACCACGGCGGCGACGGCGTAGGAGCCGCTGACCGCTGGGCAGCTGCCATCTCGGTCTCCTTGCCGGGTGCTCCCGGGTGTGAAGACCCCCGTTACGAGGACAGTAGACCCGCCGCAAACGACAGGTGCGTGTTCTCGAAGACATCCCGCGGGGGATGTCACGACCAGGGTCCCTGCGGTGTCATGGAGTATGCACATCCTTGTTCTCGGAGCCACCGGTGTGGCCGGCAGGTCGACGCTGCCCGCGCTGGTGGGCTCCGGTCACAGCGTGATGGCACATGCGCGCACGGACGAGAAGGCGGCGGCAGTGCGCCGGCTGGGCGCCGAGCCGGCGACGGGCGACGCCGAGGACCCCGCGACCCTGCTCGGCTGGGTCGACGGGAAGGACGCGGTCGTGGACCTGCGGGTGAAGATCCCATCTGCGACCCTCGCGGGCCTGCCGTGGGCCTGGCGGCAGTACGTCCATCTCAGGGACCAGGCGGCGGGACAGGTCGTCGACTGCGCCATCGCCGCAGAGGTTCCGGTGGTCGTCCACGACACCGTGACGATGGTGTACGCCGACGGCGGCGACTCGCTCCTGGACGAGACCTGGCCCGTGGACGCGCCGGGACCGTTGGCTGCGAACCTGGCCGCCGAGGGCCACCTGGCGCGGCTCACCAGAGCGGGCGGGAGGGGGGTGGCCCTGCGGTTCGGCCAGTTCTACGGTCCGGACGACGTGACGAGCCAGAACCTCCTGAGTCTTGCCCGCCGCGGTCACGCGATGGTGCTCGGTGACTCCGCAGGGTGGAGCAGCGCGGTGCACACCGACGACATCGGCCCTGCCGTACTCGCGGCCCTGTCCGTCCCCGCGGGTGCCTACAACGTCGTGGACGACGAGCCGATGCGGCGGGCGGACGTGCTCGCGGTGCTGGCCGAGGCAGTCGGTCGACCCTCGCTGAGGCAACCGCCCGGCGTACTCACGAAGGTGGCGGGCGCACCGATCAAAGCGCTGGCACGGTCCCAGCGGGTGTCCGCGAAGCGTTTCCAGCAGGAGAGCGGCTGGCGGCCGCAGGTGCCCAGCCGCCGCACCGGATGGCCGGCGGCGGTGGCGGGTCGGTAGCCGACCGAGGAGGGACGTGTGACCACTGTCGAGCAGGTGCCCCATCTCCGCAGCGGAGAGCCGCGCGGGCGATGGGTTCTTGCGGTCACCGTGCTGGGCTCGGGGATGGCGTTCCTCGACGCTACGGTCGTCAACGTGGCCCTGCCGGCGATCGGCCGTGACCTGGACGCCGACCTCGCCGGACTTCAGTGGACCGTCAACGCCTACACCCTCACGTTGGCTGCGTTCATCCTGCTCGGCGGTTCGGCCGGCGACCGTTACGGAAGGCGCCGCGTCTTCGTAGTGGGGGTGGTGTGGTTCGCCGCCGCCTCGATGCTCTGCGGCCTGGCTCCCAACCTGCCCGTGCTGGTGGCGGCACGCGCGCTCCAGGGCGTGGGCGGCGCGCTGCTGACACCGGGCAGTCTCGCGATCCTTCAGGCGTCCTTCCGTGAGGAGGACCGGGGTCGCGTCATCGGCTCCTGGTCCGGACTCGCAGGGATCGCCGGAGCCGTCGGGCCGCTGCTGGGTGGCTGGATGGTGCAGTCGGCGAGCTGGCGGTTCGTCTTCCTGGTCAACGTGCCGATCGCCGTCCTCGTGGTGGCGGCGGCACTGAGGCACGTGCCGGAGACGTCGGACCCGGAAGCGACGGGCGCCTTCGACGTCGCCGGGGGAGCCGTGTGCGCGGTCGGGCTCGGCGCCATCACCTACGCACTGGTCTCCTTGGGTGCGCACGGGGGCACGGCAGCGAGCTGGATCTCGTTGTCGGTGGGGGTCGTCGCCGCATTCGGGTTCGTCCGGATCGAACGCACCTCGCAGAGCCCGATGCTGCCGTTCGGCATCTTCGACTCGCGTCTGTTCCGAGCGGTGAACGCAGTCACCTTCCTCGTGTACGCCGCCCTGGGTGGTGTGTTCTTCATGCTCGTCATCACTCTTCAGGTCGTCGCAGGGTTCCCGCCGGTGCTGGCCGGAGCATCGCTGCTGCCGGTGACGGCGCTCATGCTCGTGCTCTCGGGGCCGGCTGGGGCCATGGGGCAGCGGATCGGACCGCGGATACCGCTGACCGTCGGGCCCTTGCTCTCCGCGGCGGGAACGCTCCTGCTGTCGCTCGTCGACTCCCGCGCCTCGTACCTCACCGACGTCCTTCCCGGGGTCGCCCTCTTCGGGCTCGGCCTCTCCGTGACCGTCGCCCCGCTCACCGCCACCGTGCTGGCTGCCGCTCCCGTGAGCAACGCGGGCGCTGCCAGCGGCGTGAACAATGCCGTCGCGCGGACTGGTGGACTCCTGATCGTCGCGGCGTTGCCCGCGATCACGGGCCTGTCCGGGAGCTCGTACGCCGACCCCGCGGCCCTGCAGAGCTCGTACACCCGGTCGATGTTGTTCTGTGCCGGGCTGCTCGCCCTGGGGGCGGCGCTCGCGGTCCTCCTGGTCAGGGCTGAGGTCGAAGCCGGACCCGCGCCGGCACCGGTGGAACCGCTGCGGTGTCCCGCAACGCCCTGCAGGGTGCACTGCGCGGTGGCGGGGCCGCCGCTGCAGCCCTCCTACCTGACGCTCTCGCAACGACTGCCACCTCGGGACTGACCCGCACCGACGCGGTGACACAGGTCGGCGCGGGTGAGCCGGTGAGGAAATGCGCCGACCCGCCACATCTGCAGGTGATGTGGCGGGTCGGCAGGTCAGGCGTTCGCGAACGCGGCGGTGTCGCCGGTCAGGAGACGCTCACTGCGCTCCAGGCGGCGGCGACCGCGTTGTACTGCGCGCTGCCGGTGCCGTAGAGGTCCTTGGCCGCGTTCAGAGTGGCCGTCCGGGCGCCGCTGTAGCTGGTGCTCGAGGTCATGTAGACGGTCAGCGCGCGGTACCAGATCTTTGCGGCGTCGTCGTGACCGATGCCGACGACCGTCGAACCGTTGCAGGTCGGCGAGTTGTACGAGACACCGTTCAGGGTCTTGGCTCCCGAGCCCTCCGAGAGCAGGTAGAAGAAGTGGTTCCCGACCCCCGACGAGTAGTGCACGTCGAGGCTCCCCACGCTGGAGGACCAGCAGTTGGCCGACTTGCCGTCCGACGCCGGGTTGTCCATCCTGCGGAGACCGTCGTGCTGGGCGAGGTCGAACTGCTCACCGATGAGGTAGTCCCCGGCGTCGTTGCTGTTGGCCGCGTAGAACTCGACCGCGGTGCCGAAGATGTCCGAGGTGGACTCGTTGAGGCCGCCCGACTCGCCGGAGTAGGTCAGCCCGGCGGTCTTCGACGTCACACCGTGCGACATCTCGTGCCCGGCGACGTCGAGGGAGGTGAGCGGGCCGTAGGTGGTGGCGTCGCCGTCGCCGTACGTCATGCAGAAGCAGGTGTCCTGCCAGAAGGCGTTGGCGTAGCCGGACCCGTAGTGGACCCGGTTGTAGGACCCGGCTCCATTACCGGCGATCCCGGTGCGGCCGTGGACGAACTTGTAGTAGTCCCACGTCTCGTTGGTGCCGTACTGCGCGTCGACGGCCGCGGACTCGCGGCTGCTGGTGGTCCCGTTCCCGAACAGGTTGTCCGGGCTGGTGAACAGCGTGCCGGTGCTGCACTTGCTGCCGAACAGCTGGCAGTACATCGAGTCGGACTTGTTGCCCATGTCCGCGGTGTAGGTGTTGCCGCGGGTCGGGTCCTTCAGCGAGTAGGTGCTGCCGGACAGCGTGAGCTGCAGGGGGACTGTGCCGCCGTAAAGCGACTGGCCCTGACCGTCGACGGTCTCGACCTGTTGCTCCGTGCTGAGCACCTGCCCGGAGCGTGCGTCGACGTACGTCGCGAGCCGGCTGGGGGTGCCGTCGGCCTGCGTGCCGCCGCTGACGACCTCCCAGGCCAGGCGGGGCTGGGCGTCGCGGGCGTCGACCACGAGCTGCGGCGACGTCTTCACGCTCTGGTCGGAGATCCCTCGGTTGGCCTTGCTGGGTGCGAGAGCGCTGCGCTTCGCCTCGTCCTGGGACACCGTCGGGGTCACCGACAGGGCGAGGGTCGACCCGATGGTCTGGCTGGTGCCTCGCCAGGCCTCGTTCGGACCCCGGTGCACGACCAGGTCGCCGCCGAGCACGGGGAGGCCGCGGTAGGTGCGGTCGACCCTCACGTGGCTGCTCCCGTCTGGGTCGACCAGCGCGTCGGTCACGACGAAGCCCTGCCCCGGACCGACCTTCGCCACGCGCGGGTGCGCCTCGATGGCCGCGATGGCGGATCGCGCGAGGTCCCCGTCGTTGTCGGCCTGACGGGTCACCCCCTGGTCCTTTCCGGCCGAGGGAGTTGCGGCACCGGCCGCGGTGGTGCCTGCGGCGATGCTCGCGACGACCAGCGTCGCTGCAGCCAACCCTGCTGTTCTGCGCATGAATGCCCCTTCCGAGGAGGTTTGTGCGCTATTGCGCACCGCACCTTTACATCCGGGGTCATGCGTGGGGAATGGACGAAGCCGTGCAGGTTTGTGCGCTGCACGGTTATGCAGGAATGCCCCGAACCGGCTATCGGTCCGGGGTGCTCACCTCGATCAGCACCGACGCCCGCTGGGACCTTGGACCCGTGACTGCAGGGCGCGACGCCGCTCATGCTGAGGTCGGAAGGAGTCTGTGCGATGAGCGACATGATCGAGCTGAGCCCGGCGGAGTGCCAGGAACACCTTGAGCGGGGCGGCGTGGGACGGCTGGCGTTCAACACGCCCCAAGGGCTCCGGATCGTGCCGTTGAACTACACGACCAACGGGAACGCCGTCGTGTTCCGCACGGTGCCGGGCTCCGAGCTCGGCACCTACGGCGCGGGCGCCGAGGCGGTCTTCGAGATCGACGAGATCGACCACGACGCCGAGGAGGGCTGGAGCGTCGTCGCGTTCGGGCGCCTCGAAAGGCCGTCCGACGAGGACGAGGTCTGGGACATCCGGGGCTGGCGCAACCCGACCCCGTGGAGCGGTGAGCACCGGAACTTCCACCTCAAGCTGCGGTGGGACGCCGTCACCGGCCGGCGCATCGTCGGCCGACCCGCTTCTTCCTGACGATCGTCTACGGCGCCGGGTTCGTCGCGACATGGGCGTTTTCTGCCTGTACGCGCATCCCCACTTTTCCGGTTACTCGGAGGTAATGACCGCACGTCAGGGCAGCGAGGGACTTTCGGCCTGTCAGCGTCGGGAGGCGCAGACATAGCGTCGTCAGAGAGCGAACGCCGAAGCCGAATTGGAGTCCCAGCCCATGAAGATCGTGGTGCTTGTGAAGCACGTCCCGGAAGCGTCCGAAGCCAGGTACGCCGACGACCTCACGCTCGACCGGGCATCGGTCGACGGCCGGCTCTCCGAGCTCGACGAGTACGCGGTCGAGCAGGCCATCTCCCTCGTCGAGAAGGGGCTGCCGGCGACCGTGACCTACCTGACGATGGGGCCGGCGCATGCGGCGGAGGGCCTGCGCAAGGCGCTTGCCATGGGCGGCGACGACGCCGTGCACGTGAGCGACGAGGCGTTGCACGGCTCCGACTCGCTGTCGACCTCCCTGGTGCTGGCCAAGGCGCTCGAGCACGTCGGGTTCGACCTGGTCGTGTGCGGGATGGCCTCCACGGACGCGGAGATGTCCGTGGTCCCGGCGATGATCGCGGACCGACTCGGCCTGCCGCAGGTGACCTTCGCGAACTCCCTGACCGTCTCCGACGGCTCGGTCGCCATTCGCCGCGACGGCGACACAGCCGTGGAGGACGTGACGGCCGACCTCCCCGCGTTGGTGTCCGTGACCGACCGGACGGGCGAGGCACGCTACCCGTCCTTCAAGCTGATCCTGGCCGCCAAGAAGAAGCCCCTCACCACCCTGACGCTGGCCGACCTCGGTATCACGCCCGAGCAGGTCGGACTGACCGGCGCAGCCAGCGCGGTGCGCAGCGCTGCCCCCAAGCCGCCACGGCAGGCAGGCGTCGTCGTGGTCGACGAAGGCGACGCGGCGACCCAGATCGCCGACTTCCTCGTCACCCAGAAGCTTCTCTGACCACTCGCACGAACGATCCCCAAGGAGACTCCCGTGGCCGAAGTCCTGGTCCTCGTAGAACGCAGCGACGGTGTGGTTCGCAAGGCCACGCTCGAGCTCCTCACGCTCGCCCGCAGGCTGGGCGACCCTGCAGCGCTCGTCTGCGGCCCGGCGGACGACGCGGTCATGAAGGCGCTCGGCGAGTACGGCGCCGGCAAGGTGTACGTCGTGGACGACCCGGCCATCCACGAGTTCCTCGTCGCACCCAAGGCAGAAGCCCTGGTCGACGTCGTACGGCGGACCTCTCCCGCGACCGTGCTGGTGACCGCAGGCCGTGAGGGCACCGAGGTCGCCGCGCGCACCGCCGTACGCCTCGACTCCGGCATCATCACCAACGCCGTCGAGGTGGCGCCAGGCGACGGTGGTCCACTCGTCACGCAGTCGGTCCTGTCAGGCGGCTGGATCACCCAGAGCCAGGTGGTCCGCGGCACGCCGATCGTCACGGTGCTGCCCAATGCCGTGGTCCCCGAGGCGCTCCCGGTGGAGCCCGTCGTCGAGCACATCGAGGTCCAGATCAGCGACGCCGCACGCAAGTCGCGGATCGTGCAGCGCACCCCGAAGACCGGCACCGGACGTCCCGATCTCGCCGACGCCTCGGTCGTCGTCTCCGGCGGGCGCGGCATGGGCTCGGCGGAGGCATTCGGGCTGCTCGAGCAGCTGGCCGACGCCATGGGCGGCGCCGTCGCGGCGTCGCGGGCCGCGACAGATCTCGGCTGGTACGCGCACGACTTCCAGATCGGGCAGACCGGCAAGACCGTGGCCCCGCAGCTCTATCTGGCAAGTGGCATCTCCGGCGCCATCCAGCACCGGGCCGGCATGCAGGGGTCGCGAACGATCGTCGCGATCAACAAGGACCCGAAGGCGCCGATCTTCGGGATCACGGACTTCGGCGTCGTGGGAGACGCGCATGCGGTCCTGCCCGCTCTGATCGACGAGGTAAGGCGCCGCAAGGGCTGAGCGACCGGGCCGGCGACAAGGCAACATCCTCAGGAGGGACCCTCATGACAACCACCACCGCCCCCGCGGCCCACGCCCGGACTGAAGGTCTGGACTTCGACACCCTGAAGATGATGCTCGAGGCGCTCGGCGACTTCGTCGAAGCCGAGCTGCCCGAGGCGCGCATGCTCGAGCTCGACCACGAGGACGTCTGCCCCGAGGACACCGTGCGTGCCATGTGCAGTGACGCGCTCGGCGTACAGCTGGTCTTCATCCCTGAGGAGTACGGCGGGATGGGCGGCGGTGCCTTCGACTCCTACCGTGTCTGCGAGCGGATGGCGCGGGTGGACATCGGGCTCGGGACGTCGGTCTTCGCCACGTTCCTCGGCAGCGACCCGATCCTCATGGGCGGCACCGAGGAGCAGCGCAAGCACTGGCTCGGCCGGATCGCCGAGGAGGGCATCGTCTTCGCCTACGGCGCCACCGAGCCCGAGGCCGGAAGCGACCTGGCGTCCATGTCGACGGTCGCCGTGCCGCTGGACGGGGGAGCTGGCGGCTACCGGATCACAGGTCGTAAGCAGTGGATCAGCAACGGAAGCATCGCCGATGCGTACACCGTGCTCGCCCTCGCCCCGGGCGGGCCGTCGTGGTTCATCGTCGAGAAGGGCACCGAGGGCTTCTCCTCCGCACCGCCCGAGGACAAGCACGGCATCCGGCTGTCCAACACCGCGGCGCTCTTCATCGACGACGTGGTCGTGCCTGCCGAGAACCTGGTCGGCGGTGTCGAGGGCCGCGGGCTGGTGCAGGCGCAGCAGGTCTTCGGCTACACCCGGCTGATGGTCGCCGCGTTCGGCCTCGGCGGCGGCTGGGAGGCGATGGACCGGGCCATCCGCTACTCCACCCAACGGATCCAGGCCGGTGCACCGCTCAGCGAGAAGCAGGGCTACACACACAAGCTGATCGTCCCGCACGTCGCACTTCTCGAGGCGGCCCGCGCTGTCGTCGAGGAGACCGCGACCCGGATCGACGCGGGCGAGGGAGAGGGCGGCGCCCTCAACACCGAGGGCGCGATCGCGAAGTACCTCGCCACGGAGGCCGGTGTGGCGGCGGCGGACGCGGCGATCCAGGCCCATGGGGGCTACGGGTACACGCGCCCCTACATCGTCGAGAAGATCCGCCGCGACGTCAGGATCACCACGATCTACGAAGGCACCTCGGAGATCATGGAGATGACCATCGCCCGCGACCGCTGGCAGCAGCACCTGAAGACCCGCGGCGGCCACTACCTCGACGTGGGCGGGGGCCTCCGCTCCCTGCACGGCTCCCACCCGACGGTCGGTGCCGACGTGGCAGCGCTCGCAGCGGAATGCCTGGCTGCCGTGCTTGAGGCGTGCCGGGTCGGGCACCTGACCCGCAACCAGCACGTGCTGCTGCGGCTCGGTGAGCTGGTCGCGTACGCCGAGGCTGCGGCCGCGTTGGTCCACCGCGCGATCGCCGCCGCCGACGGGCAGCTGCCCGAGAAGGCCGACCGCAGGTTCAGCCCTGAGGGCCTGGCCGCGGTCAGCCGGCTCTTCGCCCGGGAGGCGGCACTGAAGGTGGCCGAGGAGGGCGTGCGCTGGGTCTCCGGCGCGGCCGAACCCGGGGCCGCCGGCGCGCTGGTCGCCGGCCTTCCCCTTGAACAAGTAAGAGCCGCCCAGGCGGGGTTGCTCGCCGACATGAACGCGGTTGCCGATGCGCTCTACGACCGCGTCGCCCCCTGACGCCCCAGATGCACCGAAGGACTCCCCAATGAACGAGCACCTCGACTCGCCCGTCGCCGTCGTCGGGATCGCGGCGATCATGCCGGACGCCCCGGACGCCGCCACCTTCTGGCAGAACATCCGCGACGGTCGCTACTCGATCAGCGACGTGCCCCCCGAGCGGTGGGACCCCGAGCTGTACTACGACCCCGACCCGGCCGCTCCGGACAAGACCTACAGCCGTATCGGTGGCTGGGTTCGGGAGCACCCATGGGAGCCGCGGTCGTGGAAGCTCCCGATGCCGCCGAAGGTCGCCGAGCAGCTGGACATCGGCCAGCAGTGGGCGGTGTCGGCCGCGCGGTCGGCCCTCGTCGACGCGGGGTGGCCGGACTGGCACGTCGATCACGAACGCGTCGCGGTGATCATCGGCAACGCGATCGGCGGTGACAAGCACTACCGGACGGCCCTACGCATCCAGTTCCCGGAGTTCAGCCGGGATCTGCGCGACACACCCTCCTTCGCCGCCCTGCCCGCGGAGGTGCGCACTGCGATCCTCTCCGAGTGGCACGAGCACTTCCTCGCCCATGAGCAGGACATCACCGAGGACACCATGCCCGGCGAGCTGTCCAACGTCCTGGCCGGCCGGATCGCGAACCTGTTCAACTTCCGCGGGCCGAACTTCACGACCGATGCCGCGTGCGCCTCCGGTCTCGCCGCCGCGAGCGCCGCGGTCAGTGGACTCGTCAACGGCCAGTACGACGTGGCGATCACCGGCGGCATCGACCGCAACATGGGGGTCTACGGGTTCGTGAAGTTCTGCAAGATCGGAGCGCTCTCCGCCACAGGCACGCGCCCCTTCGACGCCGGTGCGGACGGGTTCGTCATGGGGGAGGGTGCCGCGCTCTTCGTTCTCAAGAGGCTCGCGGACGCCGAGCGCGACGGCGACCGAATCTACGCGGTGCTGCTGGGTCTCGGCGGCTCTAGCGACGGCAAGGGCAAGGGAATCACCGCTCCGAACCCGGTGGGTCAGAGGCTGTCCGTCGAACGGGCTTGGGCCAACGCCGGACTGAAGCCGGCCGCAGCCTCCGCCGTCGAGGCGCACGGGACGTCGACCCGGGTCGGGGACGCCGCCGAGCTGGAGAGCCTCGGCGACGTCTTCGGCAGCTCGGGTGCCGAGCCCGGCTCCATCGCGCTGGGGTCCGTCAAGTCCAACATCGGCCACCTCAAGGCCGCCGCGGGCGCCGCAGGGCTCTTCAAGATGGTGATGCAGCTGCACGAGAAACAACTCGGCCCCAGCCTGCACTTCGATGACCCGAACCCCAACGTCGACTGGGGTCGGACGCCGTTCCGGGTCAACAGCGAGCTGCGGGACTGGCCGGCCGACCCCGGCGGCGTGCGCCGAGCCGGAGTGAGCGCGTTCGGCTTCGGCGGGACGAACTTCCACGCCGTGCTGGAGGAGTACGTCCCCGGCCAGCATCGATCGGAGAGCGCTCCCAGGTCGTTCGCCTCGGCGGACCTGCCTCGCGTGACCGTGAGCGCACCGGTCGACGGGGCTGCGCCTGCGGCCGTGACAGCAGCGCCGCTGCGCGGAGCGCTGGTGCTCGGAGGGCACGATGACGCCGACGTCGTGGCCCAGCTCGAGAAGGTTGCGGCGGACGCTGCGTCCGGCAAGGCGCCGGCGCCCACGGCCCCCGATCCGGCTCTCGGGCAGGCCGCAGTGCGCGTCGCCATCGACTATGCCGACGCGGCTGACCTCGCCGCGAAGGCAGGCAAGGCGGTCAAGGCGTTCAGCTCCGGGACACCGGCGATGTGGAAGATGCTGCGGGCCCAGGGCGTCTTCGTCGGCAGGGGCCCTGCGCCGAAGGTGGCGTTCCTCTACACCGGCCAGGGCTCGCAGTACGTCAATATGCTCAAGGACCTGAGGAGCCACGTCCCGGTCGTCGCCGACGCCTTCGCGGAGGCGGACCGGATCATGACACCGCTGCTGGGGCGGCCGCTGTCGTCGTACATCTTCATCGACCAGGAGGACCCGGACGCGGTCCGCCAGCTGGAGCAGCAATTGCTGCAGACGGAGATCACCCAGCCGGCGGTGCTCACCATCGACCTCGCGCTGACCAGGCTCCTCGACACCTACGGGGTCCGCCCGGACATGGTCATGGGTCACAGCCTCGGGGAGTACGGGGCCCTGGTCGCGGCCGGTGCCATGACCTTCGAAGCGGCGCTCGAGGCCGTGAGCGCACGCGGCCATGAAATGGCCTCGCTCTCGATGGGGGACAACGGTGCCATGGCGGCCGTCTTCGGCCCGCTCGAGGAGATCGAACGGGTCGTGGGGTCGATCGAGGGCAACGTCGTCATCGCGAACATCAACAGCCTCAGCCAAGCTGTGATCGGAGGGGCCACCGAGGCAGTGGAGCGGGCTGTCGAAGCCTTCCGCGCCGAAGGGATCATGGCATCGCGGATACCGGTGAGCCACGCCTTCCACACCTCGATCGTGGCGGCTGCCAGCGAACCCCTGAAGGGCGCACTGCGGCGACTCGACCTCCGCGGCCCCGTCCGGCCGATCGTGTCGAACGTGACCGGCGACTTCTATCCGACCGGAGCCGACACCGAGACGATGCTCGACCTGCTCAGCCGGCAGGTCGCGTCACCCGTGCAGTTCGTCCGCGGACTCCGCACGTTGTACGACGCCGGCGCGCGGGTCTTCGTCGAGGTCGGACCCAAGAAGGCGCTTCACGGCTTCGTCGAGGACGTCCTGGGGGAGCACGACGACGTGCTCGCGCTGTTCACGAACCACCCGAAGAACGGCGACCTCGCGTCCTTCAACGCCGCACTGTGCGGGCTGTGGGCCGCCGGACTCGGCTTCGCCCCGGCGGAGGAAGCACCGGTCGCCGCAGCACCGGTCGCCGCGGCACCGGTCGAAGCGGCACCGGTCGAAGCGGCAGCCGCCGAGCCGGTCAGCCACCCGGAGTCCGTCCCTGGGGCACCCGCCGCCTCGCTGGATGCACCCGTCTCGCCGGCCGCCACGGCCTCTGCTCCGTCTGGAAGCTCCATGAACACCGACCAGTACGTCGAGCTCGGCCGGCTCTTCGCCGATGCCATCGAGCAGGGCCTGCACGTCTACGGCGGGACGCCTTCGCCGGCCACCCCGCCGGTGCATGAGCCGGTGGTCATCACCGGCGCTGCTCTCGGTCTGCCCGGCGTCGAGCGGGCGTTCGACGACGAGAACCTGCAGCGGATCCTCGAGGGACAGCAGTTCATCGACTCGATCCCGCAACGCTTCCGTCAGCAGATGGTCGACCTGCACATCACCCGGCTGGTCAAACGCGAGTTGGGCGACCCGACATTCGAGACCATCGACGACGAGGCGGAGGTCGTGAAGCTTGCCGGACGGCGTGCGCCCCTGGACGTCGTCGAGGAGTTCGGCATCGACGCATCCCGCGATGCGGCACTCGACTCCGTGACCCGCCTGGCGATCGGTGCCGGTTTCGACGCCATGCGTGACGCAGGACTGCCGCTCGTGATGCGCTACAAGACCACGACGCTGGGCTCCAGCCTGCCCGAGCGGTGGGGTCTGCCCGACGCGCTTCGCGACGACACCGGCGTGATCTTCGCGTCAGCCTTCCCGGGTTTCGACTCCTTCGGGCACGACGTGATCAAGTACTACACCGACCGCGGCCGACGCGAGCAGCTTCTCGCGCTCGAGGCAGTTCGCGCCCAGATGCGCGGAGACGAGCCCGCCGTGCCGGAGGTGGACCGGCGCATCGCCGAGCTGCGCCACCTGCTCGAGACGGAGCCGTTCACCTTCGACCGGCGCTTCCTCTTCCGGTGCCTGGCCATGGGGCACTCCCAGTTCGCCGAGATCATCGGAGCACGAGGACCCAACACCCAGATCAACGCCGCCTGCGCGAGCACGACCCAGGCGCTTTCGCTCGCCGAGGACTGGATCCGGGCCGGCCGCTGTCGCCGCGTCGTGGTGGTCTCCGCAGACGACGTAACCACGGACACCTTGCTGCCCTGGGTGACCGCCGGTTTCCTGGCATCCGGAGCGGCCGCGACCGACGAATCGGTCGAGGATGCGGCCACGCCGTTCGACCGGCGGCGACACGGCATGATCGTCGGGATGGGCGCGGCGTCGTACGTCGTCGAGTCCGCGGAAGCCGCTCGTGAGCGCGGCCTCCAGCCGATCTGCGAGGTGCTCGGCGCGGTCACCGCGAACAGTGCCTTCCACGGCACCCGTCTCGACCTCGACCACATCGCCATGATGATGGAGAAGGTCGTGACCCAAGCGGAGCGCCGAGGCGTGGACCGCGACGACATCGCCGGGTCGACGGTCTTCGTGTCTCACGAGACCTACACCCCCGCACGGGGTGGAAGTGCCTCGGCGGAGATCAACGCGCTTCGGCGGACCTTCGGGCCCCAGGCGGAGTCGATCATCATCACGAACACCAAGGGCTTCACCGGGCACGCGATGGGGGCCGGCATCGAGGACGTCGTCGCGATCAAGGCCCTCGAGACCGGCATCGTGCCGCCGGTGCCCAACTACAAGGAGCCCGACCCCGAGCTCGGGAAGCTCAACCTCTCGCTGGGCGGCGCCTACCCGGTAAAGCACGCGCTGCGCCTGGCGGCGGGCTTCGGCTCGCAGGTCGCGATGTCGCTGTTGCGGTGGACCCCGGTGCCGGACGGCCGCCGCCGGTCGCCGAGCGAGCTCGGGTACGCCTACCGGATCGTCGACCCGGACGCCTGGCAGCGTTGGCTGGACGCGATCAGTGGTCTTCCCGCTGCGAAGCTGGAGGTTTCCACCAGGCGGCTGCGCGTCGTCGACGCCGGCCCGCCCGCGACCAAGTCGGCCGTTCCTTCGGTGCAGAAGGCGCCCCCCGAGACCGTGGCGCAAGCGGCGCCCCCCGCTGCTCCCGCAGCTCCTCCGGCTGCGGCCCCCGCGCCTGCGGTGGCGCCTGCCGCATCCGCACCGGCTGCGCCGGCGCCGACCACTGCTCCGGCGCCGGTGGTCCCAGCAGCGGCGGCGCCCGCGGCTCCGGCTACGGCTGAGGCGCCGGCGGCTGGAGCGCCGACCGAGGACGAGCTGACCGAAGCCGTGGTGTCGATCGTGTCGGAGATGACCGGCTACCCGCCGGACCTGCTCGACCTCGATCTGGACCTGGAGGCCGACCTCGGTGTGGACACGGTCAAGCAGGCCGAGGTGTTCGCAGCAGTGCGTGAGCGCTTCGGCGTCGAACGCGACGACTCACTGTCGCTCCGGGAGTTCCCGACGCTGACGCACGTCATCGGATGGATCCAGGGCAAGACTGGTTCCCAGGCCGCAGCTGCGTCGGCGGCCCCCGCCGCAGCGGTTGCCCCTGCTGCCGCCGTTGCGCACGAAGTCCAGATGCGGATGCTGCGCGAGGCGCTCGCCCACGCTCGCGGCAATCAGAGCAAGGCCGCGCGAGAGCTC
>DATGYO010000166.1:0-1775 GCA_035297905.1 Nocardioidaceae bacterium | reverse complement strand
GGTTGGCGAGGGTGCGGCGATCCGGGGCCCCATGTCGGCGCTGCTCCTGCTTGTCACCGGCCGTCCTGCGGCGCTGGCTCGGCTCAGCGGCGAGGGTCTTCCCCGACTCGAACGGCAGCTCGAGTCGGCGTGACCCTCACCGCCGTCAGACGCGGCGGAGAACCGCGGTGACCTTGCCCAGGATCGTGGCGTCCGTGCCGTCGATCGGGTCGTACGCCTCGTTGTGCGGCAGCAGCCAGACCTTGCCGTCCTTGCGCTGGAACGTCTTGACGGTTGCCTCGCCATCGATCATGGCGGCGACGATCTCGCCGTTCTCCGCGGTCGGCTGCTGACGCACCACGACGTGGTCACCGCTGCAGATGGCGGCGTCGATCATCGAGTCGCCGACGACCTCGAGCAGGAACAGAGTGCCCTCGCCGACGAGACTCTTGGGCAGTGGGTACACGTCCTCGATCCGCTCCTCGGCAAGGATCGGACCACCGGCCGCGATCCTTCCGACCACGGGCACGTAGGTCGCAGCCGGCATCGGGGTGACCGTGGCGTCGCCGGTGCCCGACTCGACGACCTCGCCGGGGGAGAAGACCTGCATCGCGCGGGGGCGGTTCGGGTCGCGCTTGATGAAGCCCTTCTCCTCGAGCGTGCGGAGCTGGTGAGCGACGGAGGAGGAGCTGGTGAGGCCGACCCGCTCACCGATCTCGCGCATGCTCGGCGGGTAGCCGCGGCCCTCGATCGACTCGCGGATCACCTCGAGGACGCGCTGCTGGCGCGGCGTGAGGCCGGAGGCGTCCGGTGGGCCGTCAGGGAGCTCGGACACTGATCTGCTCTTGCCTGCTGCCATGGTCGGTCGCCCTTCTGGATGGTGCCGCGTTGCCCTGCCGTGCCGGTTGTTCAAAAGGTAGACCTAGAACGCTTTGTCTTCAAACACCTGTTCGAATGGGCGTGTCTGGTTAGGTTCCTCCATGAAGCCTGGATCTGTGAACGGCGCGAGCGCCGTGGTCACCGGGGGAGCGCGCGGCATCGGCCGCGGCATTGCCGAGTCGTTGGTGTCGCGCGGCTATCACGTCGTGCTCACCGACATCGACGGTGATGGCGCGCGTCGTACCGCTGAGGAGATCGGCGCGGTCGCCGGTCTGCAGCAAGACGTCCGTAACGAGGCGTCGCATCTGGCGGTGGCTGAGGAGGCGAGGCGCCACGGAAAACTTGTCGCCTGGTTCAACAACGCCGGCGTCGGCAACGACGGGTCACTGGCGGAGCTCTCGTCGTCAGAGGTGGAGCAGCTGGTTCAGGTCAACCTCATGGGCGTGATCTGGGGCATGCGTGCGGCGTTGGCTGCCTTCGGGTCCGAGGGTGGCGACATCGTGAACACCGCGTCGCTCTCCGGACATGGTCCGGTGCCGGGTCTGTCGGTGTACGCCGCCACCAAGGCGGCGGTCGTGTCACTCACCATGTCGGTACACGTCGAGGCGCCCGGCAAGGTCCGGGTCCACGCGCTCTGCCCCGACGGCGTGGCGACGGCGATGGTGGAGAGCATGAAGCACCACGGGCGTGCAAAGGCGCTCGTGCACTCCGGTGGACGTCTGCTGCTGGTCGAGGAGACCGCGGCTGCGGCGGTGGAGCTGCTTGGTTCGAAGCGCGTGATTCGCTCCGTGCCTGCCTGGCGCGCCGGGTTGATGCGGTTGACGTCGGTCACGCCCTCGGTCTCGATGAAGGCGGAGAAGCTCTTCCTGTGGGAGGGCCGGCGCAGGATGCGCAAGCAAGCCTGACGTCGATGGGGT
>DATGYO010000165.1:0-32942 GCA_035297905.1 Nocardioidaceae bacterium | reverse complement strand
GTCTACGTCAACTCCGGGGACCTGGACGGACTGACCGACAAGGCCACCGGCATCGCCCGGATCATCGAGCAGCTGGAGGCCGACGGGCGCGGCACCGGCACCGTGAACTTCCGGCTGCGCGACTGGCTGCTGTCCCGGCAGCGGTTCTGGGGCTGCCCGATCCCGATCGTGCACTGCCCGACCTGCGGCGAGGTCCCGGTCCCGGACGACCAGCTGCCCGTCGAGCTGCCGGAGCTGAGGGGCGCCGACCTGAAGCCGAAGGGCACCTCGCCGCTGGCCGCGGCCGAGGAGTGGGTCAACGTCGAGTGCCCGTCGTGCGGCGGCCCCGCCAAGCGCGACAGCGACACGATGGACACGTTCGTGGACTCGTCGTGGTACTTCCTGCGCTACTGCTCGCCGGACTACACCGAGGGTCCGTTCGACCCGGAGGCGGTTCGGCGGTGGATGCCGGCGCATCAATACGTCGGCGGCGTCGAGCACGCCATCCTGCACCTGCTGTACAGCCGGTTCTTCACCAAGGTGCTGCACGACATGGGCATGGTCGACTTCGTCGAGCCGTTCCAGGCATTGCTGAACCAGGGCCAGGTCATCAACCAGGGCAAGGCGATGAGCAAGTCGCTGGGCAACGGCGTGAACCTGGGAGACATGATCGACGAGTACGGCGTCGACGCCGTGCGCCTGACCCTGGTCTTCGCCGGTCCGCCGGAGGACGACATCGACTGGGCGGACGTCTCTCCCGGCGGCTCGCTGAAGTTCCTGCAGCGCGCATGGCGGCTGAGCGGCGACGTCACCTCCGCGCCGGGTGCCGCTTTCGGTGACGGCGACGCCGCGCTGCGCAAGGCCACCCACCGGACCCTGCGGGAGGTCGAGCAGCTGGTCGACTCGCACCGCTTCAACGTGGTCGTGGCGCGGGTCATGGAGCTGGTCAACGTCACCCGCAAGGCGATCGACTCGGGCTGCGGGCCTTCGGATCCGGCTGTCCGGGAGGCGACCGAGGCGGTGGCGATCATGCTGTCGCTGGTGGCGCCGTACACCGCCGAGGAGATGTGGTCCCGGCTGGGTCACGAGCCGACCGTCGCCCGGGCCGGATGGCCTGCTGTGGAGGAGAGCCTGCTGGTCCAGGACTCGATCACCGCGATCGTGCAGGTCCAGGGCAAGCTGCGGGCGAAGCTGGAGGTCAGCCCCGACATCTCCGAGGCCGACCTGGAGGCGATGGCGATGGCCGAGCCGGTGATCCAACGCTCGCTGGAGGGCAAGACGGTCCGCAAAGTGATCGTGCGGGCGCCGAAGCTGGTCAACATCGTCGCGAGCTGACCTGCGTCCGTCGTTCCTCCGCGTCAGGGGAGGTCGCGGAGGGCTTCCTCGATGGGGACGGGGCCGCTGAGCAGGGTGAACTGCTTACGGATCGTGGCGGGCTCGTCGAGGGCGGCGACGAGAGCATGGGCGACATCCGCGCGGGGGATCTCGCGGGGCTCGGCCGTGGGGTCGAGGCTGACCCTGCCGAGGCCGGAGTCGTCGGTGAGGCGGCCGGGCTGGATGATCGTCCAGTCGAGGTCGCGCCCGCGGAGGTTCTCGTCGGCGGCCGCCTTGGCGCGCAGGTAGACCTGGAAGACGTCCTCACTCTCCGGGTCGGCCTGGTCGGTCCCCATGGAGGAGACCATCAGGTAGCGCCGCACGCCCGCCGTCTCAGCGGCGTCGGCGAGCAGGATCGCCGCAGCCTTGTCGACGGTCTCCTTTCGTGCTGCTCCGGAGCTTGGGCCGCCCCCGGCCGCGAACACGACAGCGTCCGCCCCGTGCAGCTCTGCGGCCAGCTGGTCCACCGAGGCCTCTTCGAGGTCGAGGACCACCGCAGTGGCGCCGTGCTTCTCGAGGTCAGGGACGTGGTCGGGGTTGCGGACGATGCCGACCGGCTGGTCACCTCGCTCGCTGAGCCGCTGCTCGAGCAGCAGGGCGATCTGGCCATGACCTCCGGCGATGACGACGCGCATGTGCTTCCTCTCCTCGACTTCGGGTGCTCCTGATGCAGTACCCGCCTACGACGTACGACACGTCCTCGTGCCGGACGATTCCCGCAGGAACCGGAACGGCCGGGTAGCCTTCGCGCCATGTCGACCATCGCCCTCGTCACCGACTCGACGGCTTCGCTGCCGCCCGAGCTGGCTGCGAGGCACGGGATCATCGTCGTACCGTTGCAGGTCGTGATCGGCGCGAAGTCCTACGAGGAGGGCGTCGAGGGGGGCGCCACCCCCGAGACGGTGGCCGAGGCGTTGCGGGAGTGGAAGCCCGTCAGCACGTCACGCCCGACGCCGGCGGTGATGCTCGAGGCGTACGAGAAGGCGGCCGCGGCGGGCGCGACCGAGATCGTCTCCATCCATGTCTCCAAGGAGCTGAGCGGGACGTGTGAGTCGTCCCAGCTCGCAGCCAAGGAGTCGCCTGTTCCGGTGACGACGGTCGACTCAGGGCAGCTCGGTATGGCGACCGGCTTCGCCGTGCTCTCGGCGGCAGAGGTCGTCGCCTGCGGTGGGTCGGCGGCCGATGCCGCGGAGATGGCGCGAAAGCGTACGTCGGCGAGCACGTCCCTGTTCTACGTCGACACCCTGGAGTACCTCCGGCGGGGCGGACGGATCGGGGCGGCCGCTGCTCTGCTCGGGTCGGCGTTGTCGGTCAAGCCACTGCTCACGCTGGAGAACGGCCAGGTCGGCATGCTCGAGAAGGTGCGCACCGCGAGCCGAGCGCTGAACCGGCTGGAGGAGCTCGCCGTCAAAGCGGCTGACGACCGCCAGGTGGACGCCGCAGTGGCACACCTGGCGAACCCGGAGCGTGCGGAGCTGCTGGCCGCGAACCTCAGCAGCCGTCTCGAGGCGAACCTCGGCGGACGCGAGGTCGTTGTCGGGGAGGTTGGTGCCGTGATCGGCGCTCATGTCGGTCCCGGGATGGTGGCCGTGGTGATCTCGCCCCGGCCCGAGGAAGTCCTGGCGTCGCCGGGGCAGCGGTCGACCGAGATCGACTAGCTCCGTGCCGCACCCGGAGGCTGTTGCCATAAGGGTGACGTGGATCACGAAACGCGAGACGAGGGCCGGTCGACCGGCGCACGCTGGAGATAGCTGCACCGGTCTTTGCGAACTTGCCTCTGAGCCCCCCCAACGGAGGCAGGGATAAGCGTCCCAGGAGACCGGTGTGGCTTCTTTCGCGCGGCTGCGTAGCCCACAGGCCTGAGCCCACGCGACTTGTCCACAGGCGACCAGAGCGGGCTTCATCGAGAGCATTCGACTCCCTAGGTTCCGTGCATGCGTTCACGTCGTACAGCCCAGGAAGAGACCGCCCGCATCGCACGGCGTCGGTTCGAGCTGCTCACTGCCGAGCTCGCTGAGCTGCGGGGCTCTCTGGGCCCGGACGCCGTTGCCGGACAGCGAGACTCGGACCCCAAAGCGTCTCAGGAGGAGCAACTCGAGGGTGGGGTCGTCCTGGAGTCCCCGGGCATGCTCGGCGACGAGCTGCTCGCTCGCGGACGGCATGCCAGGCGGCCGGTCAGCCCGGCGGGCCGACTCGGCGGTTGGGTGTACGACCGCCTACCGCCGACCCTTCAGGGGCGCCTCCGACTGACTGCCGGGCATCTCACCGTCGTGGCACTCCTCGTGGCGGCCGGCTTCGCCGTCACGGCGTGGTGGGCTGTCCGGGCGGACGGCGAGGGGACTGTGCTGCCCGCTTCGACATGGGCAGACCCCGTCGAAGGCGTGGCCGGTGCTGGATCGGCCGAGCCCGCTGCTCTGGTCACTCCGGTCTCCTCCGACGCGCCGTCCGACTCGCCTCGAGGAGAGCCGGGTGTCGTGGTGGTCGACGTCGCCGGGAAGGTTCGCCGGCCGGGCATCGCCACGTTGCCGGTGGGGTCGCGGGTCGTGGACGCGATCAAGGCAGCCGGCGGCGCACGGCCAGGCGTCGACCTCGCGCAGCTGAACCTGGCGCGGGTCCTGGTCGACGGCGAGCAGATCGTCGTCGGCGTCCCGCCGCCGGGCGGCGTCGCTGCGCCTGCGGCCTCGATGCCGGGAGCGCAGGCCGCGGGCGCCGGCCCTTTGGTGAACATCAACTCCGCGACACAGTCCCAGTTGGAGGAGCTGCCCGGGGTCGGGCCGGTGACGGCCGCCGCGATCCTCGAGTGGCGCAGCGAGAACGGAGCGTTCACCGCGGTCGACGAGCTCCTCGAAGTATCCGGAATAGGTGACGCGACGCTCGCCAAGATCGCCCCGTTCGTGACCTTGTGACGACACCGGGCGCCGCGCCGAGGACGCGCCCCGACCTTCGCGCGGTGGTCCTCGCGCTCGTCGCCTGGACCGGTGGCCTTGGCGGCTTCCTGCTGCCCCGCTGGCTGATCCTGGCGGTGCTCGCCCTCGGCGGCGTGGTGCTGGCCGTCCAGGGCCGCCGGGGGAGGCCGGTGCTCGTCGGGGTGGCCTGGTTGGTGGCGGCTGCTGCCGTGGCCTGTTCGGCGATGCTGCGCGTCGACGGTGTCGCACACAGCCAGGTCGCTGGTCTCGCCCACGACCGCGCCTTCGTGGGTGTGCTGGTCCGGGTGACGTCCGACCCCGTGCTCAAGCAGGGGAAGTACGAGCCGTTCGTGCTGGTGCGGGCCACGACGCGGGAGGTCACCGGTCGTGGCCGGCGCTTCGCGGTTCGCATGCCGGTGCTCCTCATCGGGGACGCGCGGTGGGAAGACATCGAGCTGGGGTCGCTGGTGCGTGCCGAAGGGCGCGCCGGCCCGTCGGACGGTGACGACCTCGCCGCGGTGATCTCCACCAACCGACCTCCGGTGGTGGTCGAACGGCCCGCGGGAGCGCTCGACGCTGCCGCGGCGGTGCGCGGCGGGATCAGGCAGGCGGTCGCGGCAGCGGGTCCGGCCGAGCGCACGCTGGTGCCGGCCCTGGTCGTGGGCGACGACCAGGGCATGCCCGCCGACCTCGTCGGCGACTTCAAGGCGTCGGGTCTGACCCACCTCCTTGCGGTGTCCGGCACGAACCTGACGCTGGTGGTCGGCTTCCTCCTCGTGGTCGCCCGATGGGTGGGAGTGCGCGCGAGGGGGCTCGTCGCGGTCGGCGTGCTCGGCGTGCTCGGGTTCGTGCTCCTGGCGCGCACGGAGCCGAGCGTGGTCCGGGCGGCGGCCATGGGCTCGGTGGCACTCGTGGGAATGGGGAGCAACGGGCGGGAGAAGGGCGTACGCGCCCTCGGCGTCGCCGTCCTCGTCCTGCTCGTCCTGGACCCGTGGCTGGCGCTGTCGCTCGGCTTCGTCCTCTCGGCCCTCGCCACGGCCGGCATCCTCTTCCTGGCGCCACCGTGGCGTGACGCCCTGGCGACCTGGATGCCGCGCTGGCTCGCAGAGGCTGTCGCCGTCCCGCTCGCGGCTCAGCTGGCCTGCACGCCTGTCGTCGCCGCGATCTCCGGCCAGGTGAGCCTGGTCGCCGTCGCCGCGAACATGGTCGTTGCCCCGGCTGTCGGTCCGGCGACCGTGCTCGGCCTCGTCGGTGGCCTCGTCACCCTGGTCCTCCAGCCGCTAGGGGTGCTGCTCGGTCGGGGTGCCGGCTGGTGCGCGTGGTGGATCATCGCCGTCGCGGGCCGCAGCGCCGACCTCCCGGTGGCTGCGGTGGGGTGGTCGACGGCTTGGACCTCGGTGGCCGTGCTCAGCGTGATCTGCCTGGCCGCGGCCTGGGTCATGCCGACGGTCCTGACGAGCCGTCTCTGGTCGGTCGCCGGCGTCCTGTTGATGACGCTGGCCGTCCTACGCCCTCTGCCGACGCCCGGATGGCCGCCGGACGGCTGGGTCCTGGTGGCTTGCGACGTGGGGCAGGGAGACGGGCTGGTGCTCAACGCCGGAGGCGGGAACGCCGTGGTCGTCGACGCGGGTCCGGAGCCCGACCTCATCGACCGCTGCCTCGACCGCCTGGAGGTCCGGCGGGTGCTGGTGGTGGTGCTGACCCACTTCCATGAAGACCACGTCGGGGGTCTCCCCGGCGTCCTCCGAGAGCGTCGCCCCGCCGAGATCGACGTCACGGCGTTCGCCGAACCCGTCGAGGGCGCCGCGGAGGTGCAGGCTTGGGCAGGCGCCGCGCGGGTGCCAGTGAGGGTCCCCGCGTACGGCGAGGTGCGAAGGGTTGGGCCGCTCACGTGGCAGGTGATCGGCCCCCGCGGGAGGTTCGCGACCGGGGACGTCGAGAGCGAGGGGTCAGCGGCCAACAACGCCAGCGTGACACTCCTGGTCGAGACCCGCGGCGTTCGCATGCTCCTCAGTGGGGACATGGAACCGGAGGCGCAGGAGGCGATGCAACGCGCACTACCGTCGCTACGGGTGGATGTGTTGAAGGTGCCTCATCACGGGAGCCGCCACCAGGACCCAGCGTTCCTCACCAGCCTCGACGCTCGGCTGGCAGTCATCTCGGTGGGGGAGGGCAACACGTACGGCCATCCGGCTCCCGAGACGCTCGACCTGCTGGAGTCGAGGGGCATGGTCGTCCGTCGCACGGACCGGTCCGGCGACGTGGCGGTCGTCGTACGGAACGGTCAGCTGACCGTCCGGGAGGCGAGAACCTGGTCGTCCGCGATGAGGTAGCCGTTGTCGGAGTCCTGCATGGTCAGACGCTGGGTCTCCTGCTTGGCGCTGCCGTCCTTGAAGCGGTACGTGAGCTCGATGTTGACCTGCTCCTGCCCGGGCACGGCCTTGGCTGCCTGCAGGTCGACGGAGTCGACCTTGCTCCACCAGCTGTCGTAGCTGTCCCGGCCTTGGGCCTGCATGCTCGGGGCCAGCATGCTCCACCCCGCGTCGGTGTCCTCGGGCATGACGGAGAAGTAGTCCTGGACCGTCTGCTCCATCTGCTGGCCCGCGTTCTGGGAGGCGGGTCTCTGCGTGGGGGTGCCCTCCGTCGTGGCCTCCGGCGAGGGTGAGGGGGTCGGCGTCTCCCTCGGCGTGGGCTTGGCCGATCGAGAGGGCGAGGTGGTGTTCGACGGTGACGGAGAGGTCGACTCCGGCCCGGCCGCGGACGCCTGCCGGTCATCGCCCGAGCCGTTGTTCAAGGCCATGAACCCGATGCCCAGCATCACGAGCAGCAGGACAGCGGCGGCCACCAGCCAAGGGGCCATGCGGCCGCGCCGTTTCTCGCGATCCTCCTGGCCCGCCGGGCCGGGGGTGGGTCCGGCTGCCGGCGCCCACTCGGGTCCCGGGCGGCCCCAGTCGTCCTCCGCCCAGGCCGCCTCGTCGGCCTCGGGTGCGGTGGCGGCTGCCCCAGCGGCGGTCGCACCGCCAACGGGACCAGCGAACACAGCAGTCTCGTCGTTGCCGGCGTCTCCCTGCTCGGCGACACGGTGCAGGCTGTGTGCCGCATCGGCCATCGACCAGCGGGACCCAGGGTCGCGGTCCATCATCCGGGCGATCGGACCGGCCAGTGGTCCCGCGTTTGTCGCGGCGGACGGCTCCTCGCTCGCGATCTTCTGGAGGAGGGCGATCGCGTTTCGTTGTTCGGGGTACGGCGGCCTGCCCTCCACGGCGGCGTACATCGTGGCACCGAGCGCGTAGACGTCGGACTCCGGCCCGGGGTCGTCGCCTCTGGCGAGCTCGGGGGAGAAGTACGACGGGGTGCCGGTCACCAGGCCGGTGCGTGTGAGCTGGTCGTCCCCGGCGCCGCGGGCGATCCCGAAGTCGCTGATCTTGGCCACGTCGTGCTCGCCGACGAGGATGTTCCCGGGCTTGACGTCACGATGGATCGTTCCGGCCGCGTGAGCCGCGGCCAGGCCGTCCGCGATCTGGGCGCAGATCCGAGCGACCCGCCGAGGAGGAAGGGGTGCCTCGTCGCGGATGATCTCGGCGAGTGTCTTGGAGGGGACATACTCCATCACCAGCCAGGCGTGGCCCTCGTCACTGTCGACGATGTCGAAGACAGAGACCACGTTGCGGTGGTTGAGCGCGGCTGACGAGCGGGCCTCACGGAGCGCCCGGGCCGACTCCGTGGCCGACTCACCGGGCAGCATGCCGATCTGCTTGACGGCCACGTCGCGGCCGAGCACCTCGTCGTGGCACAGCCACACGGTCCCCATGCCGCCGCGGCCGACGGCGCGGACGACTCGATAGCGGCCTGCGATCAGGTCCGGGGTCACTCGGGCTCCTTCCGCGCGGGCATGCGCTGGGTCTGACACAGGGACTCTTTCCCATACCCAGCATCTCGGCGGCTACGCGTCAAAGCTGTCGGCGCCGTGTGGCAGGCTGGCTCCACCATGGCGACCCCGAAGGCATCCGACGTCCTGGGCCACGTCACGCTGGTGACCGGCCCCGAAGAGCTGCTCAACGAGCGGGCGATCTCGGCTGCGCTGCAGGCCGTGCGGCACGCCGATGACGAGTCCGAGGTCAGCGAGACGACCGCCGATCAGCTGAGCATGGGTGCTCTGGCCGAGCTCGCCGCCCCCTCGCTCTTCTCGGCGATCCGCTGCGTGGTGGTCCGCAATCTCGAGAACCTTCCGGACGAGACCTACGACGGCCTGCTGGAGTACGCCGCGTCGCCGGCTGAGGACGTCGGCCTGGTGCTCGTCCACTCGGGTGGTCAGAAGGGTTCGGGGCTCCTCGCCAAGCTGCGCAAGGTCTCCACCGTCACGGAGGTGAAGTCGGCTGCGCTCAAGCCGAGCGAGTACACCCGCTGGGTGGCCGCGGAGGCCCGGGCCCACGGGGCGAGGATCGCCGAAGACGCCGCCGAGCTGCTGGTGCAGGCCGTGGGGCAGGACCTGCGGGCGCTCGCCGGCGCCTGCCACCAGCTCGCGAACGACTTCGCCGGCCAGCCGCTGACGGCGGACGTGGTCAAGAGGTACTTCGGCGGCCGGGCGGAGGTGAAGGGGTTCGCTGTGGCCGACGCGGCGATCTACGGCAGGACCGCCAAGGCGCTCGAGGAGCTGCGATGGGCGCTCGACAACGGCACAGCCCCGGTGCTCGTGACCAGCGCGTTCGCCAGCGGCCTCCGGGGGCTCGCGCGCTACAAGAGCGCCCCGCGCGGGCTGCGCGAGGGCGACCTGGCCCGAGAGGTGGGCGTCCCGCCCTGGAAGCTGCGTACCCTGCGTGACCAGTCACGTGGATGGGAGGACTCGGGGCTGGTCCGGGCGATCCAGGCCGTGGCGCAGGCGGACGCGGACGTGAAGGGCGCAGCCAGTGACTCGTCGTACGCCTTGGAGCGGATGGTCATCTCCGTGACGGAGGCTCGTTCACCACGCTGAGGACACGCAAAAAGACGCCGCCCCGGCGGGACGGCGCCTGATCGGCCGGGCTACCACCCGGGCAGCCGCGATGGGAGGCCCAACTTCGGTCGGCTCAGAGAGAAGCGGCCTTCTTGGAGATCGCCGACTTCTTGTTCGCGGCCTGGTTCTTGTGGATGACGCCCTTGGAGGCAGCCTTGTCGAGCTTCTTGTTGGCGGCCTTCGCCAGCTCCTGAGCCTTCTCGACGTCACCAGCTGCGGCGGCCTCGCGGAACTTGCGGATCGCCGACTTCACGGCCGACTTCACGGCCTTGTTGCGCTCGTGCGCGGCCTCGTTCTGCCGGTTGCGCTTGATCTGGGACTTGATGTTCGCCACTACGGTGCGCCTCGTCTGGTCTAAGCGGGGGTTTGGTCTGGTCGGCGGTCGGCCATCTCTGGCCAGACACGCGAGGAGCCACGATACCAGCGGCCGTGGGAGTGCCTCAAATCGAGCGAACCACCTCGTCCACGGGCAGACCCAGACGGCGCCGTGCCCCTTCGAGGAGACGGGCCGACTCCTGTCGCCGGAAGTCGTTGAGCGTGGGCAGGTTCACGTCGATCGCCACGGTGCTGCGATACGCCAACCAGCCGCCCACGGCGACCAGGAACGCGGTCACGTTCTCGTCACCGAGGTCGCGGACCGCGGGGAAGGTCTGGATGAGGTCGTCGAAGACGGGGTGCTCGACCCACTCCAGGCACAGCAGGAGCGGGTCGTACCACGCCGGACCGGTGCAGGCGGCGGCCCAGTCGACGAAGACGACCTCACCGTCCCGGCCGCCGTGGCGCACGATGATGTTGTCGTTGCGCAGGTCGCCGTGGACGACGTGGTCGCCCTCGGCGTGCTCGAGCAGCCCGTCGTACGCGGTGTTGAGTGCACCGGCGTTCGAGCCGACCCAGGCGGGGAGTACGTCGGGAGGCAGGCCGTCCACGGCAGGCCAGAGCTCGCCCCACCTCACGATCCTCTCCCGGCACAACGGGAGGCCGAGTCCCGAGCCGAGCCCGGCCAGCTCCTCGCCGAGGGTTCCGACCGACTCGAGCACACGCTCCACGTCGTCGGGCCGGGTGGTGTCGGCGTGCCTGCCGGGCACGTCCTCGAGCAGCAACGCCACCCACTCGCCCGGCTCGTCGTACGCGGCAACCAGCCTCGGCCACAGCTGGTGGTCGTGCAGGTGGGAAAGCACGCGGATCTCGTTGCGGAACATGTCCGGCGTGAGCGGGTTCAGCTCGGGTCCCACCGCTTTGACGAAGGCCCGGCTGCCGTCCGCGGCAATGACCCGGGTCGCGCAGCCGGGCGACATCCCGCCCACCTGCTCCTCGACGGACACCACGGGGGAGCCCAGGACGTCGTTCACCCACGACCGCACCCCGTCGGGGATCTCGGCGTAGGTCCTCCTGACCCCGACCGCCCGGGGGGCCGCGCCGCTCACGCCCAGGCCCGGCGGCTCGACAGCCAGGACCACGCGGCCTCGGCGTACCAGGACTGGTGGGCGCGGATGTAGGGAGAGGAGTTCGGCACGGCGTCGTCGCGGCGCTCGAAGAAGTAGCCGGCGATCAGCGCCAGCAGCGTGTCGACGTCCTCCGCCGCGACCTCGCGGGTGAGAGCACGCTCGGCGAGGATCGCGTCGGCGTCGAGCCCGTCGCCGTGTGCCGGGATCAGCAGCAGCGCGGTGTCGATCCACGAGGCTCCGACGACGGGCCAGTTCCAGTCGCAGAGCAGGGCGCGACCGTCACTGAGCAGGAAGTTGTCGTCGCGGGCGTCGGTGTGGACGAGCGTGTCACCCGCCGTGGCCTCGCGGTACCGCGACGCGAGGGCGGCCGCCTCGTCGAGGTACGGGAGGTCCGGGGTCACGCGCCGCACGTGGTCCCACCCGGTCAGGCAGTCGGCGAACTCGTCCGCGAACGTGTCGAGCTTCAGCGGCGGAGGCGTGAGCCTGTCCGCGAGCTGCTCCAGCGAGTCGAGGCACCGGTGGAGGTCGGCGGGCTTCCACGGGCGGGCGGGGTTCGCCCCGTCGACGTACTCGAGCTCGAGAACCACCCACAGGTCGTCCTCGTGGCTCCAGAGCAGCCCGGGGACGGGCAGCCCGGACGGGAGGGCCCGCAGCTTGCGCGTCTCCTCGCGGTACGAGTCGGCGAACGTCCGCTGTGCCTTCTTGCTCGCCGCCTTGACGAAGTGCTTGGACCCGTCGTCACAGGTGAGAACGGAGGCGAACCCAGGCGTGAAGCCGGCACCGGCCGACTCGGCCGAGACCACACGTGAGCCGATTCGCCGTTCGATCATCGAGCGGAGCACCGGTGGCAGCAGTGACCACTCCAGGCGGCGTGCGGTGCGTCCGTGAGGGATCGCTCCGCTGCGGACGGCGGACGAACTGGTCGAGATCGGGCTCATGCGGACTCATTCTGTATGCCGTCGACCCTCGGGGCGACGGATTTGTCGGGCGCGTCTTTGCCAGCAGTCGAGCATCCGCTGCCTACCGGCGTCGCCGTGGAAGGGGGAGGGTCAGCCGCATGAAACAATGGCCGTTCCGCACACGTCGTCAACACACCGGAAGAAGTCCGTGCCCAAGAGCTCCCCGTCGGTCCCGCAGCCGGGCAAGACCGACCCCTCGATCATCCGCAACTTCTGCATCATCGCGCACATCGACCACGGCAAGTCGACGCTCGCCGACCGGATGCTGCAGCTGACCGGAGTCGTGGACGAACGCAGCGCTCGGGCGCAGTACCTCGACCGGATGGACATCGAGCGCGAGCGCGGGATCACGATCAAGAGCCAGGCCGTGCGGATGCCGTGGACACTGAGCGAGGGCTACGAGGGTGCCGACCCGGGCACCTACATCCTCAACATGATCGACACCCCGGGCCATGTGGACTTCACCTACGAGGTGTCCCGGTCGCTCGAGGCCTGCGAGGCGGCGGTGCTGCTCGTCGACGCGGCCCAGGGCATCGAGGCCCAGACGCTCGCGAACCTCTACCTCGCGCTCGGCGCGGACCTGCAGATCATCCCGGTCCTGAACAAGATCGACCTGCCCTCGGCGCAGCCGGAGAAGTACGCCGCCGAGCTCGCCGGGATCATCGGCTGCGACCCGGAGGACGTGCTGCAGGTCTCGGCGAAGACCGGCATGGGCGTGGAGGCACTCCTCAACGAGATCGTGCGGCAGACCCCTCCCCCGGTGGGCGACGCGGACGCCCCGCCGCGAGCGCTGATCTTCGACTCCGTCTACGACACCTACCGCGGCGTGGTCACCTACGTGCGCGTGGTCGACGGCAAGCTCAGCCACCGCGACCGGATCAAGATGATGTCGACCGGTGCCGTGCACGAGATGCTCGAGGTCGGGGTCATCTCGCCCGAGCCGGTCAAGGCCAGCGACCTCGGCGTCGGCGAGGTCGGCTACCTGATCACCGGTGTGAAGGACGTCCGCCAGTCACGGGTCGGTGACACGGTGACCAGCCAGGTACGGGGAGCGACCGAGCCGCTCGGCGGCTACAAGCACCCCAACCCGATGGTGTTCGCCGGTCTCTACCCGATCGACGGCGACGACTACCCGACGCTCCGCGACGCCCTGGAGAAGCTCCAGCTCAACGACGCGGCGCTGAACTACGAGCCCGAGACCTCGGGGGCGCTCGGATTCGGCTTCCGGTGCGGCTTCCTCGGCCTGCTCCACATGGAGATCGTGCGCGAGCGGCTCGAGCGGGAGTTCAACCTCGACCTGATCTCGACCGCGCCCAACGTGGTCTACCAGGTGGTGATGGAGGACGGTCGCGAGATCGAGGTGACGAACCCCAGCGAGTTCCCTGCGGGGAAGATCGCCGAGGTGCGCGAGCCTGTCGTCAAGGCGACGATCCTCAGCCCGAGCGACTACATCGGCGCGATCATGGAGCTCTGCCAGAGCAAGCGCGGCCAGCTCCAGGGCATGGACTACCTCTCCGAGGACCGTGTGGAGATGCGCTACACGCTGCCTCTGGCCGAGATCGTGTTCGACTTCTTCGACCAGCTCAAGTCGCGCACCAAGGGCTACGCCTCCCTCGACTACGAGCCCACCGGCGAGCAGCCTTCGGACCTGGTCAAGGTCGACATCCTGCTCCAGGGCGAGCCGGTCGACGCGTTCAGCGCGATCGTCCACCGCGACCACGCCTACTCCTACGGCGTGGCGCTCGCCGGCAAGCTCAAGGACCTGATCCCACGACAGCAGTTCGAGGTCCCGATCCAGGCCGCGATCGGCGCCCGGGTGATCGCCCGGGAGACGATCCGGGCGATCCGCAAGGACGTGCTCGCCAAGTGCTACGGCGGTGACATCACCCGTAAGCGCAAGCTGCTCGAGAAGCAGAAGGAGGGCAAGAAGCGCATGAAGATGGTCGGCCGTGTCGAGGTGCCTCAGGAGGCCTTCATCGCCGCGCTCTCCACCACCGACTCAGGGGACAAGGGCAAGAAGTAGCCTGAGGCTGCGTCCGACTTCCCAAGCGGTGTGGACGGTCCCCAAGCGGTATGCGGCTTGCCTTGGGTCCATAACCCCGCGTTACAAAGGGTCAGCAGCGGACCCGGATCGTCCGCGTCCCGGCCGGCACCGAGGTACGGCGCACCGACCCGTCGGCCTCGACCAGCCTCACCCGGACGGGACGGTCCGTCGTGACCCGGACCCGACCACACCGCAGACCGGCCCGATCGAGGTCCACCGACACCGCGGCCACGTTGCGGAGCCGAAGCGTCACCAGCCGACGGGTCGCTGGTCGCGCGCCGAGCTTCCAGCGAAGTCCCTGCGCGACCGCCGGCAACGGCTGTGCCACCGGTGTCGGGCCGAACCGGACCGCCTCGTGGCTCCGCTCCCGGCGCGCGAACGTGCGGGCCAGGACCTGCGCGAGGGCGCCGGCCGACCTGTCGTGGGCCTGCACCCCGGTGACCCAGTAGGCGCCGGTGGCGCGGAGGCCGAACCCCGGCCGGTCGAGATGTGGGAACCACGAGAAGTCCACCCGTTGCGGGTTGACGATGCGGCGAGGGCGGCCGAGGCCGTGGAGCACCGTGTCGAAGCGGTCCTGCGTCGCGAAGGCCATGTGGTCCTCGCCGGGGTAGCGCACGAACAGATGGCGCAGGCCCTCGGCGTCGAACCGGGCCATCTGGTTCTCCACGGAGACGAACGGGACCAGCTGGTCCGCAGTGCCCTGGGCGACTCGGTAGGGGAGGTTGACGGCGTTGCCGACGAGGGCGCCCGTCGCGCCGTCCTTCTCGCACCGCTCGTGCCGGAACAGCGGGAGCCCGTGCTCGGGATCGACCCCGCTGCCACAGGCCGGCGGCCCCGCGAGAGCCAGCGTCCCGGCGTACAGGTCCGGGTGCTGCAGGCCCAGCTTGTAGGCGGCGTACCCGCCCATCGAGTAGCCGGTGAGCTGGGTGCGGTCGACGTCGAGCGGGAACGCCTCGGCGACCTCCCGCCAGACCGACCAGAAGTCGACCTCCGCCTCGTCGAGGTACCACCCGTCGGGCCCGTAGCCGAGTGTGCCGGCGCAGACCGACCCGCGGTCCTCGCACAGCCGTTCGACGAGGCCTGGGTCGAGGGCGCCGTACTGGTTGTGGTTCACGCCCAGCGAGTGGAGCATCCACGTCAGCGGCACGCGCCTGCCGGCAGGCAGGTGCCGGGGCACGTAGACAGAGTAGGGCTGGACCCGGCCGAGGAAGTTCGGGCTCAGGTCGTTCCCGTTCTGTGCGCCGACGAGCACGCCGTCACCGAGACGGAGGCGTGAGACGTACCAGCGGTTGCTGTATCCGCGCGGGGCAGGCTCCGGCGTCGAGGCGCGATGGCGCAGACGGCTCCAGTCCAGGGTCTGGCCGAACGCGGACACGTCGCCTGCGGCGAGCGCGTCGGCCTGGTGGTCCTCCATCCAGAAGTTGCCCGTCACGAACCGGGCCAGCCCGTCAGCGCCGACCTGGTCGAACGGCGGGGTCTGGGCGAACTGCCGCTCGAACGCGGCCACGAGCGCGTCCGTCCTCCCGTCCCGGAACACCGGCGGCTCCTGCCGCATGCTGCGGAAGCCCACGTTGTAGAGCCGGGTCATGCCCGGTGAGGGGAGCCCGCCGGCCATGCTCGGCGTCGCGAGGGTCCGGCCGTCGGGATCGGCGAGCCCGCCGGCTACGCGGACCTTCCAGCGGTGCTGCGGCGCCAGCACACGGCGCGGGACGCGCACGACGAAGGAGCGAGCCTGCCTGTCCACGGACAACACTCCGCCGACCTTCGAGATGTTGCGCGAGCGTCCGGTCACGAGGTCGACCAGCCAGGCGCCTCGGCTCGACACCACGAGCCCGGTGTCGATGCCGGGAGAGCGCACCCCGGCGCCGGCCGGCCAGGCCGCCGCGCCGGTGGAGGCGTCGGAGTCGCGGTCGAAGGTCCACACCGCCATAGGCACGTCGGGGTCGGTCAGTGTCGCCCAGTCCACCCTCCAGTACGACGCCCGCCGGTCCAGGCCCACCGCGGTGCGGAAGATGTCCGCGCCGTTGTCGTGCGACGGCCCCGAGGGGTAGGTGTACACGCCTTGCGTGGGGGCGAGGTTCGTGGCGTAGGGAGCACTGAAGCCTGCGGCGCTGCTCGGGCCGTGGTCGTCGTAGACGAAGTCCGTCCAGTAGGAGGCGCCACCATGCAGCCGTCCTGTCCCGGAGGTGCGCGGGAAGTACCGCTCGGAGAACGGCCAGCCGTCCGCAGCGGGCAGCCGGGGTTCCGTGGCTCGAGCAGCCGGGGGCGCGGAGTCGGGCAGGTCACGGGGAGCGGCGACGGCCGGCGCCGTTACCAGGCCAGTCGCGACCAGAGCAGCAAGCGTGGTCAGGGACGCGAGCACAGTGCGGGTGCGCGGTGACGGCATGACACCTCCAACTAGCGCGCGGCGGATAGGTCACGGCCTGGGTCGACACAGCACGTAGCCTCGCCTGTGTGCTGCCCTTCGACCTGCCACCCGGGCTGAGCCGCCAGGCGGCGCTCGGTCCGCGTTGGGTGTCCTGGCTCGACGGCCTTCCGCGCACGTTCGGGGGCGTGATGGAGGAATGGCAGCTGTCCTTCGACGGATCGCCGATGCACGGCTACTGCAGTCTCGTCGTCCCGGTGCGCACGACGGCAGGCCGTCCCGCCGCGCTGAAGGTCGCCTTTCCCGACGACGAGAACGAGCACGAGCACCTCGCGCTCCAGCACTGGCAGGGCAACGGGGCCGTGCAGCTGCTGAGGGCCGACCCGCGCCGTCGGGCGATGCTTCTCGAGCGGTTGCACCCCGAGGACCTGATGCCGGTCTGGGACGTCGAGGCCTGCGAGATCGTGGCCGGGCTCTACTCGCGGCTCCATGTGCCGGCACTGCCGCATCTGCGGCGGCTCACGTCGTGCGTCGAACGCTGGAACGCCGGTCTCGCCGCGCTGGCGAAGGATGCACCGATGCCACGCCGACTCGTCGAGCAGGCGGTTTCCCTGGCAGCAACGTTCCTCACCGACGAGGCCGCCACAGGGACGATGATCCACGGCGACCTGCACTACGAGAACGTGCTGGCCGCCGACCGCGAGCCCTGGCTGGTGATCGACCCGAAGCCAATGTCCGGCGACCCGCACTACGAGGTCGCGCCTCTGCTCTGGAACCGCTGGGACGAGATGGTCGGCTCCGGACGGGTGCGGGACGGCGTGCGCCGGCGCTTCCATGCCGTGGTCGACGCCGCGGACCTCGACGAGGACCGGGCCCGGGACTGGGTGGTGGTTCGCGCCCTCCACAACGCCTACTGGAGTGTCGACGCCGCCACGTCGCTGGGCCGGCCGCTGGGGCGCGAGGACCGGGAGTGGATCACGACCATGGTCACGGTCGCCAAAGCCGTCCAGGAGTGACGCACGCAACGACCCGCGAAAACCGGTCGCCCGGCTGAGCGGGTGCGGCGAGAATCTTCCGGTGCCCGTTTCCTCCCGGTTGAGCAATCTTCCTGTCGACCGTCTCGTGCCCGCCCGAGGACCTGTCCGGACCCTTGCCGTGGCAACGCTGGTGAACACCGCGGGCAACGGCATCTTCATGACGGTCAGCGCTCTGTACTTCACCCGGATCGTGGGGCTGTCGTTCGTGCAGGTGGGCCTCGGTCTGACGATCGCCGGGGTCTTCGGGCTGTTCGGAGGTGTGCCGCTCGGTCATCTCGCGGACCGGCGGGGTCCGCGTGAGGTGATGCTCGTTCTGCTCGGACTGCTTGCAGTGACCGGCACCGTGTTGATCTTCGTGCACACCTGGTGGCAGTTCGTCGTCGTCGCCAGCGTCGAGGCGCTGCTCGACCGTGGGTCCGGGGCGGTTCGCGGCGCGATGATCGCGGCCGCAGTGGCAGGGGCGGAGCGGGTCCGCACCCGCGCCTACCTCCGCGCGGTGACCAACATCGGGATCACCGGGGGTACGGCGATCGCGGCGGTTGCCCTGCACTTCGACAGCAAACCGGCCTACGTGACGGTGATGCTGCTCAACGTCGCGAGCACGTTCACCACGATGTTCGTCCTGCGGCGGATGCCGCACGTCGCGCCGCTCCCGGTCGAGACCGCCGCCCGGGCCACGCTCGCGCTGCGGGACAGGCCGTTCGTCCTGGTGACCGTCATCGGGGCGGTGCTGGCGATGCACTACACCCTGATCGACGTCGGGCTGCCGCTGTGGGTCGTGAACTTCACCAGCGCGCCGGCGTGGAGCGTGGCGGCGCTGTTCACCATCAACACGATCGGGGTCGTGCTGTTCCAGGTGGCGGTCAGCTCGCGCGTCTCCACGTTGCGTCTCGCCGTACGGGCCACCACCGCGTCGGGTGTGGTCCTCTTCTTCGGCTGCCTTCTCTTCGCGCTCGCCCAGGGCCGACCGACCGGTTGGGCCATGACCTGCCTCGTGGCGGCATCGCTCGTGCACCTCGTGGGTGAGCTGTTGCAGGCGTCGGCCTCGTTCATGCTCGGCTACGAGCTCGCGGCAGACCACGCGCAGGGGCAGTACCAGGGGCTGTACTCCACGGGATTCGGGATCAGCGCCATGATGGCGCCCACCGTGATCGCCCTCCTGCCATTGACCCTCGGCGTGCTCGGCTGGGTGATCTTCGGCGGCATCCTGCTCGGCGCTGCGCTCGCCACGGTGCCGGCGGTGCGGTGGGCCGAGGCCACCCGGTCGACGTACACCCTGAGCGTGCCGCCGGACGCGGCGATCGTGTGACGGTTGCGAAACGAACGAAGCCGTCAAACGTAAAGCCCTGCACCCGGTCCGGGTGAAACCGTCTTATTAGGTACCCACTACCTACCGTTCGGTAGCCGGGTGTTCTACGTTGTGTCGCAACAAGTCAACACCCCCGTCGGTTCGACGTATCGTGCTGTTCGGGAACTAGCAGGGAGAGCGATGTCTCAGAGCACCGTCGACCAAGACCTCAGCGTCATCGAGAACCGGCCGCCCAACGTAGGCCGGCAGTTCTTCGACCGGGTCCAGAACAGCCCGGACCGGGAGGCCTACAGGTTCCCCAAGGGCGACAAGTGGGAGTCGGTCACCTGGAAGGAGGCCGGCGACCGCGTCACCCGCCTTGCCGCGGGTCTCGTGGCGCTCGGCGTCGAGCCCGAGCAGCGCGTCGGCATCGCCTCCACCACCCGCTATGAGTGGATCCTCGCCGACCTCGCCATCATGTGCGCAGGCGCCGCCACGACGACGGTGTACCCCTCGACGATCGATGAGGACGTCGCCTACATCCTCGCCGACTCCGAGTGCCGGGTGGTCTTCGCCGAGGACAACGAGCAGATCGCCAAGCTGGTCGCACACCGCTCCGAGCTGCCGCACCTGACCAAGGTCGTCACCTTCGACGGCAGCACCGAGGACGACTGGGTGATCAGCCTGGCCGAGCTCGAGCGCCTCGGGGAGGACCTGCTCGCCGAGCAGCCCGAGGTGGTCGAGAAGCGAGTCGCCGAGACCAGGCCGGACTCGCTGGCCACCTTGATCTACACCTCCGGCACCACCGGCCGGCCCAAGGGCGTCCGGCTGCGGCACTCCTCGTGGACCTACGAGGGCGCGGCCATCGAGGCCCAGAACATCCTCGGCATGGACGACCTCCAGTTCCTCTGGCTGCCGATGGCGCACTCCTTCGGCAAGGTGCTGCTGTCCACCCAGCTCGCCATCGGCTTCCCTACCGCCGTCGACGGCCGTGTCGACAAGATCGTGGAGAACCTCGGCGTGGTGAGCCCGACCTTCATGGGTGCGGCGCCGCGCATCTTCGAGAAGGCGCACGACCGCATCGTCCTCATGCAGAAGGCGGAGGGCGGCATCAAGGAGAAGCTCTTCAACCGGGCATTCGAGGTCGGGCTCCAGGTGGACCGCCTCAAGCGCGAGGGCAAGCCGGTCCCGGCGCTGCTCAAGGTGCAGCACGGCGTGTTCGACAAGCTCGTGTTCTCGAAGATCCGCGAGCGCTTCGGCGGTCGGGTCCGCTTCTTCATCTCGGGCGCCGCCGCACTCAACCGCGAGGTCGCCGAGTGGTTCAACGCTGCCGGCATCCAGATTCTCGAGGGCTACGGGCTCACCGAGACCTCGGCCGGCTCGTTCGTGAACAGGCCGTGGATGAACAAGTTCGGCACGGTCGGCCCGGTCTTCCCGATGAGCGAGGTGAAGATCGCCGAGGACGGCGAGGTGCTGATCAAGGGCCCCGGTGTCATGGAGGGCTACCACAACCGGCCCGAGGACACCGCTGAGGCGCTGGACGACGGCTGGCTCCACACCGGCGACATCGGTGAGCTCGACGAGCACGGCTACCTGCGCATCACCGACCGGAAGAAGGACCTCTTCAAGACCTCCGGCGGCAAGTACATCGCCCCGTCGCAGATCGAGTCGACCTTCAAGGCGATCTGCCCCTACGCCAGCCAGTTCCTCGTGCACGGCAACGACCGCAACTACTGCGTCGCGCTGGTGACCCTCGACCCCGAGTCGATGTCCGACTGGGCGGCCAACAACGGAATGGCCGGGGCGTCGTACAAGGAGATCGTCTCCTCGGACAAGGCCAAGGAGATGGTCGGCGGGTACATCGACGAGCTGAACAAGCGGCTCAACCGCTGGGAGACCATCAAGAAGTGGATCCTGCTCGACCACGACCTGAGCGTCGAGTCGGGTGAGCTGACCCCGTCCATGAAGGTCAAGCGCAAGGTCGTCGAGGACAACTACAAGGACCAGATCGACGCGCTCTACAACGAGTGACCCGGGGGCTCTCACGAGTCAGCTCAGCGCCGAGGCGCCGTCCCTGCTTGGGCCGGCGCCTTAGCATGTTCGGGTGCCTTCCGCCCTGCCCGACGGCGACCCCGCGCCCGCCGACGGCGCCCTTCCCGAGCCCGCGCTGGCCTCACTAGGTGAGAGGCCGTTCGGCTTCTACGTGCATGTTCCGTTCTGCACTGTCCGCTGCGGCTACTGCGACTTCAACACCTACACCGCCTCAGAGCTGGGCAGCGGCGTCTCACGGCTGACCTACGCCGACTCCGCGATCGAGGAGGTCCGGCTCGCGCGCAAGGTCCTCGGTCCCCGGGACGCGCCCGTCGAGACGGTCTTCTTCGGAGGCGGTACGCCGACCCTCCTGCCGCCGCGGGACCTGACCCGGATCGTCGACGCCATCGACGAGGAGTTCGGGCTGGCGCCGCAGGCGGAGGTCACCACGGAGTCGAACCCCGACAGCGTTCGCCTCGAGGACCTGGCCGTGCTGCGCGAGGGCGCCATCAACCGGATCTCCTACGGTATGCAGTCCGCTGTGCCGCACGTGCTCGCCGTGCTCGACCGCACCCACGACCCGGAGCGGGTGCCCCAGGTCGTGTCGTGGGCCAGGGAGGTCGGCTTCGACGAGGTCAGCCTGGACCTGATCTACGGCACGCCGGGGGAGAGCCTCGCCGACTGGGAGGCCTCGCTGTCGAGCGCGCTGAGCTCGTCGCCCGACCACCTCTCCGCCTATGCGCTGATCGTCGAGGACGGCACGGCGCTGGCCCGGCGCATCCGGCGTGGGGAGGTCGCGATGCCCGACGACGACGACCTCGCCGACAAGTACCTCGCCGCAGACGAGGCCCTCGGACGAGCCGGACTCGGGTGGTACGAGGTGTCCAACTGGTCGACCACGCCGCGCACCCGCTGCCGCCACAACGAGCTCTACTGGACCGGTGCCGACTGGTGGGGCGTCGGGCCCGGCGCGCACTCGCACGTCGGCGGGGTCCGGTGGTGGAACGTCAAGCACCCCGCGGCCTACGCGGGCCGCATCGCCGAGGGGGTCAGCCCCGCGCACGGTCGCGAGACCCTGGACGCCGAGACCCGGCGCGTGGAGCAGGTGCTGCTCGAGATCCGGCTGCGCGACGGTCTGTCGGTCGACGTACTCGACGAGGCCGGTCGCGCGGCGCTGCCTGGTCAGGTCGAGGACGGCCTGGTCGAGCCGGAGGCGCTCGAGCGTGGCCGTGTCGTGCTGACCCTCCGGGGTCGGTTGCTCGCTGACGCAGTTGTCCGCGCACTGCTGCCCTGAGCAGATATCGTGCGGCTGTGACAGATCCGAGCTACGGAGCGCCCGGGTGGTACCCCGACCCGGTCAACGGCGGCCAGCGCTGGTGGGACGGCACGTCCTGGGGGCCGTACGCTCCTCCCACACCGCGGCCGGCGCCGGCCCACGCCGGCTCCCCTCCGACGACCGCGTCTGAGGAGCGGAACTGGGCGATGTGGTCCCACCTCGGGCCGCTGCTCGTGGGCGTGGCTGCGATGCTCATGACCGCCGGCGCGCTGTCGATCTTCGCCTTCGTGTTCCCGCTGGTCGTGTTGAACACCGTCGGGAACCGTTCCGCCCAGGTCCGCGCGCACGCGGCCGAGTCGCTGAACTTCCAGCTCTCGATGCTGCTCTACTCGGTCACGCTGATGATCGTGCTGGTCGTGGTGGCCCTGACAACGTTCGGTGTCGGGCTGCTCGTCATGATCCCGGCCTTGATCGGCATCGCGGTGTTCTGGGTCGTCGTGATGATCATCGCCTCGGTCCAGGCGTCCAACGGTGGCTTCTTCAGATACCCGCTCAACATCCGGTTCGTGCGCTGACGGTCGGAGTGCTGCGCAGCGTGTGGCCGCGCAGCCTGCTCAGCTGATGACGCGGAAGATGGCCGGGTACCGGTAGTCCCGGTACTGCCCCGCCTGAACCGCGGCCAGGATCATCAGCACCACCCAGGCGATCCCCACCAGCGGGAGCAGCACGAGGCCGACCACGATGAGGATCGACAGACCTGCGACGGCGAAGTAGACGAGGTAGGCGATCTGGAAGTTCAGCGCCTCCTTGCCGTGCCTGTCGAGGAACGTCGAGCGGTCTTTGAACACGAGCCACACCACGAGCGGTGCGACGAAGCCGAGGACCAGTGGGCCGAGGTGCGCGGCCAGGGCCCAGAGCTTCTCGTCCTCCGGGCGCATCGGCGGAGCAGGTTGGTACCCCGCGGGCACAGGGCCGGGCTGCTCGGCGGGCGGCCCGGAGGACTGCCCGGACGGCGGCACGGAGGACTGCCCCGACTGCGGCTCAGGCGGCTGTTCCGGAGGCTGAGGACCTGTGGTCATGGATCCAGTGAAGCACCTGATGACCCCAGGTGGCGTCAGTCGACGGTGACGAAGTCGATCAGCTCTTCGACCCTGCCGAGCAGCGCGGGCTCGAGGTCGGCGTAGGACCGGACCTTCGACAAGATGTGCTTCCAGGCGCGGGCGATGTCGGCCTGGTCGCGGTGTGGCCAGCCGACGCTCTGACAGACGCCGCGCTTCCACTCCACGTTGCGGGGGATCACCGGCCACTGCTTCATGCCGAGACGGTCGGGCTTCACGGCCTGCCAGATGTCGATGAACGGGTGGCCGACGATCAGCACATGCTTGCCGACCGGGCTCTTGGCGATCGACTGTGCGATGCGGCTCTCCTTCGACCCCGCGACGAGGTGGTCGACGAGTACGCCGACCTTCCGCTCCGGTCCGGGCCTGAAGTCGCGCAGGTGCTCCGCGAGGTCGTCGACGCCCTCGATGTACTCCACGACCACACCCTCGACGCGGAGGTCGTCGCCCCAGACCTTCTCGACGAGCTCGGCATCGTGCCGGCCCTCGACGAAGATCCGGCTTGCCCGTGCGACTCGGGCCTTGGTCCCGGGAACCGCGATGGAGCCTGAGGCGGTGTGGGTCTTCTGCGCGGGCCCCTTGCGCGCGGGCGGCTTGAGGATGACCGGCACTCCCTCGAGCAGGAAGCCGGGGCCGAGCGGGAAGGTGCGCCGCTTGCCGCGCCGGTCCTCCAGGTCCACGGTCATCAGGTCGCGGTCGACCCCGACGATCTCACCGCACCAGTCGGTGGTGACCTCCTCGACGACGAGGCCCTTGTCTGCGTCGATCTCCACGGACCGGCCGCGCTTGGGCGCTCGCCAGTCGGTGTTGAGGACATCGGACCCATAGCGATCGAAGGACATGTTGTCCAACGCTAGGCGGGGTCGGCGGCTCGTCGTACTCGACGCGCCGTCCGCCGTGACGTATCGGCCGATCTGAGACATGATCTGGCGAATGGACGACCACACGATCCCCGAGGACCTTGCCGACCGGCCCCGTTCTCAGGAGGGCGGGGTTCCCGTGCCCTTCGTCTGCCAGGACGAGGACGGGGGCTTCGACATCCGGGAGGTCCGCAAGCGGCGGGCGATCCAGTGCGCGCTGAGCCGCATCTGCGGCCTGTGCGGGATCTCCCTCGGATGGCCCGTCGCCTTCCTCGGCTCCGAGCAGGAGGCGGAGCACAACGCGCTCCACTTCCCGCCGTTGCACGAGGCCTGTGCGGAGGCGGCCCTCCGGCTCTACGCGCCCCTCGGCGCAGGCGTGCTCGGCATCGAGGCCGCTCCGGAGTCGTGGGTGCTGGTGAGGACCGGTGGCTTCGAGCTGGAACGACCCGCCGATCGCCGAGGCGACCAGCGGGTCGTCTTCCACCCGAACTCGAGGGTCTAGGCCGAAGCGCGGCCCTGCCAGATGCCCGTCTCGAGCCGACGCGGCGGACGCTCGGCGTCCGAGCGGCGACCCCGGAACCGGCTAGGCGGCGGGGGAGGCGTGTCGTTGCTCGTCCAGGAGTTCGGCAAGGCGAGCTTCCAGATGGTGCGCAGCGCCTGGCCGTACTGCCGGTGCAACGGACCGGTGGTGTAGGGGATGCCGTAGTCCTCGCACAGCTTGCGCACCCGCAGTGAGATCTCGCGGTAGCGGTTGCTGGGCAGATCCGGGAAGAGATGGTGCTCGATCTGGAAGCCGAGGTTCCCGCTCATGATGTGGAGCAGCGGTCCACCCTCGAAGTTCGCGGCACCGAGCACCTGGCGGAGGTACCACTCCGCGCGGGTCTCGTCCTCGATCTCCTCCTCGGTGAAGTGCATCGCACCGTCGGGGAAGTGGCCGCAGAAGATGATCATGTAGGACCACAGGTTGCGCATCAGGTTCGCGGCCGCGTTGGCCTTCAGCGTGGACAGGAACGCCGGTCCGCTGAGCAGGGGGTAGAGGACGTAGTCCTTGCCGATCTGCCGGCGAACCTTCTTGGCGATCTGCTTGAGCTGGCGCTTCATCTCCTTCGGGTCCTTCTTGCCCTTGCGGATCGACTCGATGTCGAGGTCGTGCAGGGCGACTCCCCACTGGAACAGCAGCGCGAGCAGCGTGTTGTAGACGGGCTGGCCGATGTTGACCGGGTGCCACTTCTGCTCACGCGCCATGCGGAGGATGCCGTACCCGATGTCGTTGTCGTAGCCGAGGACGTTGGTGAACTGGTGGTGCACGTAGTTGTGGGAGTGCTTCCACTGCTCGGCCGGCTGCGCGGTGTCCCACTCCCAGTTGCTCGAGTGGATCTCGGGGTCGTTCATCCAGTCCCACTGCCCGTGCATGACGTTGTGGCCGATCTCCATGTTCTCGAGGATCTTCGCGATCCCGAGCATGGCCGCGCCGGCCACCCAGGCGGGTGGGTACTTGCTCGCGAACAAGGTGACCCGGCCCGCGGCGGCGAGGGTGCGCTGGATGGTGATCATCCGGTTGATGTACGCCGCGTCTGCGGCACCTCGCGAGGCCTCGATGTCGGCGCGGATCTGGTCGAACTCGCGGCCGAGCGCCTCGACCTCCTCCTCGCTGAGGTGGGTGTACTCCTTGACGTCGGAGATGGCCATGTGTCGCTCCCTAGATATCGAGGGTGCAGTCACCGGCGGCGACCGTCACGCATGTCTGGATGGACTCGTTCGGTTCGAAGTGCTCCTCACCGCTCCGCAGGTCGCGGATACGGCCGGAGTTCATGGTGAGCGTGCAGGTGTGGCAGATGCCCATGCGGCAGCCGTACGGCATGCCGACGCCGGCCTTCTCGCCGGCCTCGAGGAGCGTGGTCGCCCCGTCGACCTCGATCGTCTTGCCGGAGTTGCGGAAGGTGATCGTGCCGCCCTCCGCACCACCGCTCTCGAGGCTCAGCGTGAACCGCTCGAGGTGGAGCCGGTCCGAGAGGCCGGCCTGCTCCCAGAAGTCCTCCGCGGCGTCGAGCATCGGGCCGGGGCCGCAGGCCCACGTCTCCCGCTCGCGCCAGTCTGGGCAGATCCGATCGAGGGCCTCGAGCGAGAGCATGCCCTGGGTGTCGGTGTGCTGCTCGTGGAGCCGGAGACCCTCGTGCCGCTCGGTCATGTCGAGGATCTCGTCCCGGAAGATCATCCGGTCGGGCGTGGGGGAGGAGTACGCGAGTACGGCGTCCGGCATCGTCTTGCGGCGGTCGAGCGTACGCAGCATCGACATCACCGGGGTGATCCCGCTTCCGCCCACCAGGAAGAGCATCTTCGGCGGCGGCGGGTCGGGGAGGACGAAGTCGCCGGCGGGTGCGGCCAGACGGACGATCGTGCCCGGTGCCAGGCCTCCGACGAGGTGGGAGGAGAGAAAGCCTTCCGGCATGGCGCGCACGGTGATCGTGAACAGCCGGCCCTTCAGGCTCGGTGGGGAGCTGAGAGAGTAGGAGCGCCAGTGGTAGCGGCCATCCATCTCGACCCCGATCCCGATGTACTGGCCGGGCGTGTAGTCGAACTTCGCGCCCCAGCCGGGTCGGATCACGAGCGTTGCGGCGTCGTCGGTCTCGCGGATCACCTTCTCGATCCGGCCGCGCAGCTCGCGCGCCGACCACAAGGGGTTGATCAGCGAGAGGTAGTCGTCCGGGTGCAGGGGCGTCGTCAGCAGCTTGGCGGCGCGCCCGCGGATGCTGTGCCAGTCACGGCCCTTGGTGATGATCGACAAGAGGCCCCCGTCTCTAGGTGTCGTCGAAAACCGCGGCTCAGTGCAGAACCCGGCGGGATGTCTTCCGGGGTGACTACCCCGGATCACTTCGGGGCAAACTACGCGTTGTAACTGTGAGTTACAACCCCCGCTATTCCGTCATGCAAGACGAGACCCCTCAGATGCCGGCGAGTCGGGCTGTCTGGTCGGCGTCTGCGATTCCCTTCCCGTGCGACTGTCAGCGATATATCGTCAACGTATCGCCGGTTGGGTCGGACATCGGTCGGAGGGAAGCCACGATGAGCGGTAACAGGTGGGGCCAGCCATGGTCGGGCGGCAGCTGGGGCCCCGGCCCCTGGGGCGCGGGGCCGCCGCCGTGGATCGCCGGCCTCTTCGGGATGGCCGGGCAGCAGCAGGCGCGTGGTCCGCGGGTGAAGCGGGGTGACGTGCGAGCCGCGATCCTCGACGCCCTGGCGTCGCAGCCCATGAACGGCTACCAGATCATCCAGCAGATCGCCGAACGCAGTGGCGGTGCCTGGAAGCCCAGCCCCGGCTCCGTGTACCCCACGCTGCAGCAGCTCGAGGACGAAGGGTTGGTCGAGGGCACCGAGGTGGAGGGGCGTCGGGTGCTCCAGCTCACCGAGGCGGGGCGGGCCTACGTCGCCGACCATCCCGAGGAGATGGCCGCCACCTGGCGGGCGTTCGACACCAGTGGCGAAGAGACCCACGAGCTGAAGCCGGTGATCGGGCAGGTGATGGCCGCGGTCTGGCAGGTCGTGATGTCGGGCAACCGGCAGCAGCAGGCGGAGGCGGCGGAGATCCTGGCCGACGCCCGACGCCAGCTCTACGGCCTGCTCGCGGAGGGGGAGCCGGAATGACCCAGTACGAGCCCAGGATCGGCGACCGTGAGCGCGAAGCCGCCGTCGCTGCGCTGGGTGAGCACTACGTGGCGGGACGGCTGACCAAGCAGGAGTTCGACGAGCGCACCGGCGTCGCGTGGCAGGCCCGGACGAGCTCCGACCTGGCGCCGCTCTTCTACGACCTGCCGGCGCTGCAGGCGCCCAAGCCCGCGAAGCCACCGGCAACGTGGCCCGGACCTGGTCAGGGACAGTCGCAGGGACGGCCACGCCGTCACTCAGGCCCACCGATCCTGCCGATCCTGCTGCTGGTCCTCGTGCTGACCTTCGCGATGGGCCTCAAGCCGTGGCCGCTGCTGATCCTCGTGCTGGTGTTCTTCTGGGTGAAGGTCGCCGGCGGATTCGGGCACCGTCGCCGCTAGGACTGCCGCTACCTGTCAGAGCATCGGCAGCGAGCGTGACGAGCGCGGCAGCTGTGCGGCACCGCGCCTGAACGCCTCGCGGAGCTCCTCGACCGGATAGGGCCACTCCGCGGCCTCGGCCATCTGCTCCGGGCGCACCCCGCGGGAGGCCAGGTCCCGGATGGTCTCGGCGACCACGCTGATGCTGGCGCGCTGATGCATCAGGAAGTCCTTGTCGACCGGCAGGCCGTGACCGGGGACGACCACGGAGTCGCTGCCGAGCATGCCGCTCACCAGGTCGAGGGTGTCGGGCCACTCCAGCGGGTAGCAGTCGTCCCCGAACCCGGGGACGCCGTTGCGGGCGGCTGACTCCTCGACCAGGTCACCTGCATAGAGCACGTCGCTGTCGGCGACCCGGACGACGGCGTCGCCGGCGGTGTGGCCGCGGCCTGGGTGGAGGACCTCGACGATCCGGTCGCCGAGGTCTATGACGCGGGCCGAGGAGAAGGTCTGGTCGGGTACGACGACCCTGGTGCCCGTGACGTCGAGGCTCCCGCCGAGTGACTGGCCCAGTGACTGGCCCAGTGACTGACCCAGTGACTGGCCCAGTGACTGACCCAGTGATTCGAGCATCTCGGCGCCGTGCTGGGTCAGGGTGGCGGCCGTCTCCTCGTGCGCGACGATCGGCGGACCGTCGTACTCCTCGGCGAACGTGCCGTTGCCGAACACGTGGTCCCAGTGTGCGTGGGTGTTCACTACGGCGACGACCTCGCCGACGCCGAGTGCGCGGACGTGCTCGACGACCGAACGGGCGGTGGCGGCAGAGGAGTGGGTGTCGACGACGACAAGGCCACGGGTGCCACCGACCAGGCCCACGTTCACGTCGGCGAGCCGATGGCGGGCGACCCAGCAGCGGTCCGCGACCTCGACGAAACCGGTGTCGGGCGGGATGTCCGGGCGACCGTTCGGCCGGGGTGCAGTCATGGCCCGAACCCTACGTCCGCGGATTCTTCCGAGGCGGGGGCAGGCTAGTAGCATTGGCACTCGAAACAAGTGAGTGCCAACTCAGGAGGGAGGCGAGATGGTCGAGGACCGCAAGCTCGCTGTCCTCCGCGCGATCGTCGAGGACTACGTGTCCACCCAGGAGCCGGTCGGCTCCAAGGCGCTGGTCGAACGTCACCGGCTGGGCGTGTCTCCGGCCACGGTGCGCAACGACATGGCCGCGCTCGAGGACGAGGGCTTCATCACCCAGCCGCACACGAGCGCCGGCAGGATCCCCACGGACAAGGGCTACCGGCTGTTCGTCGACCGGCTCAGCCAGGTCAAGCCGCTCTCGGCGGCGGAGAAGCGAGCGATCGCCTCACTGCTCCAGGGCGCGATCGACCTCGACGACGTGGTGCAGCGCACCGTCCGTCTGCTTGCCCAGCTGACCCGGCAGGTCGCCATCGTGCAGTACCCCACACTCTCGCGCTCGACCGTGCGACACGTCGAGCTCGTCACCTTGGCGAGCACCCGTCTGCTGCTCGTGCTGATCCTGAGCACAGGCCGGGTCGAGCAGCGCGTGGTCGAGCTGCCCGAGGCTCTCGACGACGACACCGTCGCCGGCATCCGCACCGCGCTCAACCGGGCGACGCTGGGGGAGAAGCTCAGCGACGCCGCGGCTCGACTGGCGGAGATCCCGGAGCAGTACGACCGCGACGACCGCCGACCGGTCGCGGTGATCGTGGCGGCGCTCGTCGAGGCGATGTCGGACCACCGCTCCGACGAGCGGGTCGTCGTCGGCGGCACCGCCAACCTGGCCCGGTTCGGCGACGGCTTCGACGCCTCGATCAAGCCGATGCTGGAGGCCCTCGAGGAGCACGTCGTGCTCCTGAAGCTGCTCGGTGAGGCCACCTCGCCGACCAGCCTCACCGTCCGCATCGGCCACGAGGTGCCGTACCAGGAGCTCTCGACCACCTCGGTCGTGGCCACGGGGTACGGCCCGGGCGAGGAGGCACTCGCGACCTTGGGCATCGTTGGCCCGACCCGTATGGACTATCCCGGAACGATGGCGACCGTGCGCGCGGTCGCGAGGTACGTTTCGAAGATTCTCGACGAAGGATGAGCTGAGAGAGACTGTGACCCAGGACCCCTACGAGACCCTCGGAGTTGCGCGCGACGCCGACGCGGACGCGATCAAGAAGGCCTATCGTCGCCTCGCGCGTCAGCTCCACCCCGACGTGAACCCGGATCCGGCGACCCAGGAGCGGTTCAAGGACGTCACGCAGGCCTACGAGGTGCTCTCCGACCCGGAGAAACGCCGGATGTACGACCTCGGCGGCGACCCGTTCGGAGGCGGCGCCGGCGGCTTCGGCCAGGGCGCGGGCTTCTCGTTCACCGACATCATGGACGCCTTCTTCGGCGGTGGCGGCGGCGCCGGTGCAGCCGGTGGTGGCCGTGGGCCGCGTCCGCGGGTGCGTCGTGGTCAGGACGCGTTGATCCGCCTCGACGTCGACCTCGCCGAGGCGGCCTTCGGCACCACGCGCGAGCTGAAGGTCGACACGGCAGTCCTGTGCACGGTCTGCCAGGGCGGTGGTGCTGCGCCCGGCTCGAAGCCGGTCCCCTGCGAGACCTGTCACGGACGCGGCGAGGTGCACCAGGTCCAGCGGTCCTTCCTCGGCGAGATCCGCACCATGCGCCCGTGCGCGGCGTGCCGAGGGTTCGGCACGATCATCCCCGAGCCCTGCCGCGAGTGCTCCGGCGACGGCCGGGTCAGGTCCCGGCGCACGCTGACCGTGAAGATACCCGCAGGCGTCGACACCGGCACTCGTGTGCAGCTTGCCGAGCAGGGCGAGGTCGGCCCCGGTGGTGGTCCGGCCGGTGACCTGTACGTCGAGATCCACGTCGCCGAGCACAAGGTGTTCACCCGTCACGGGAGCGACCTGCTGTGCACGGTCACCGTGCCGATGACCGCGGCGGCGCTCGGCACGACGCTCGAGCTGCCGACGCTCGAGGCGGACCTCCACGACGGGGAGACCGAGACCGACCTCGAGACCAGCGTCGAGCTCGACATCCGTCCCGGCACGCAGTCCGGCACCGAGATCGTCCTCAACGGCCGCGGCGTCCCGGCCCTGCGCGGCGTCGGTCGCGGTGACCTGGTCGTCAGGGTCGTCGTCGAGACGCCCACCCGCCTCGACGACCGGCAGCAGGACCTGCTCCGCGAGCTCGCCGCCCTGCGCGACGAGGAGTCGCCCGACGGACAGGTCCAAGCGACCCACCGGTCGGTGTTCGACAAGCTGAGGAACGCCTTCAACCCCCGATGAGCCTGCCGGTGTTCCACCACCCCGAGCTCTCCGGCGTGGTCGTGGGCGGTTCGGTGGAGCTCAGCGGCGACGAGGCGCGGCATGCCGTCGTCGTCCGCCGGATCCGCGTCGGCGAGCAGGTGGCCCTGACCGACGGCGCTGGCACGACGGTCGTCGCTGCCGTGACGGCGACGACCAAGGGCTCGCTGACCGGGACTGTGTCCGAGGTGTCCCAGGTGCCGTGCGAGTCGCCACGGCTCGTCGTGGTGCAGGCGATCCCCAAGGGCGACCGTGGTGAGCTCGCGGTCGAGATGCTGACCGAGGTCGGGGCCGACGTGATCGTGCCCTGGGCCGCGTCCCGGTCGGTTGCCGTGTGGCGGGGGGAGCGGGCGGCAAAGTCGCTGGCCAAGTGGCGCAGCACCGCCCGCGAGGCAGCGAAGCAGTCGCGTCGCGCGTGGTTCCCTTCGGTCGCAGAGATGGTGGGTACGTCGGGCGTGGTGGACCTCCTGCGCGACGCCGCGCTGGCCGTCGTACTGCACGAGGCCGGGAGCACGCCGCTCGCCGGCCTGGACGTCCCCGACACGGGTGACGTGGTCGTGGTCGTGGGACCCGAGGGCGGCATCAGCGACGAGGAGCTCGAGGCGTTCGCGGCCGTCGGCGGCGAGCCACTGCGGCTGGGACGCTCCGTGCTCCGCACCTCGACGGCCGGCGTGGCCGCCTGTGCCGCACTCCTGGCCCGCACCGGCCGGTGGGCCTGAGACGTAACGAGGGACGTCCGGGGTCGTTGAGAGAGTAGAACACGTTCTCGTGAGGAGCTCTCTCGGATGCGAACCCGCAAACGCGCCTGGACCGTCGTTGCGACCCTGACCGCGCTCACCGTGTCCGGAGGGGCGCTCGTCGGCGGGACTCCTCCGGCAGCGAGCGCGGCAGGCACGTCCGACCCCTACGGCACCGTGCGCAACGTCCTCCCGCCAGGCCAGTCGGGCACGGTGACCGCCGCCGACCTGGTCGCGGTCGGCCCGAGCCGGGAGGCCACCGGCACGACCCCGAAGAACTTCGCCGACCAGCTCGAGATGTACGACGCGCTCACCAAGCACGACCCCGAGACCCTGACCAGCGCGGACCTCGACACGCTCTACAAGCGGTCCACGTTCACGCCCGAGAAGGTCGAGCGCCAGTCGTCCCCGAAGCCAGGTGTCGACATCGAGTGGGACCAGTTCGGCGTGCCCTACGTCAACGGCGCGACCTACGACGACGTGATGTTCGGCGCCGGCTACGCCGCGACCCGCGACCGGATGTTCCTGATGGACGCGCTGCGTCACGCCGGGCAGGCACGGATGGCGGAGTTCGCCGGTGACACGCCCGGCAACATCGCGATGGACCGCACCCAGCTGGCCAACGCCTTCTACACCAAGGAGGAGGCACAGGCGCAGATCGGCCGGATCGCGAAGCGCTACGGCGCCGAGGGGGAGAAGCTCGCGCGTGCGGTCGACGCCTACATCGCAGGGATCAACGCGGCGCAGGACGAGATGTGCCCCGGTGGCCTTCCCACAGGGCCCGGATGCCCGGTGGAGTACGCCGCCCTCCAGAGGACACCACAGCCCTGGACACGCGCCGACGTCGTCTACGTCGCCTCGCTCGTCGGAGGCATCTTCGGCAAGGGAGGCGGCCAGGAGTACGACAACGCCATCTGGCTCCAGCGGCTCGTGAACCGCTTCGGCCTGAAGAAGGGCGTCCGGATCTACAACGACCTGCGTCACAAGAACGACGGGGACGCTCCGACCACCTCCAGCATCCGCACGCCGTACGGCGGTGGCGGTGTCGACCCGCGTCTGCCCGGCGTCGCACTGCCCGACCCCGGCGGACCGACTGCCCCGGGCAGCGGCGCTCCGGTCGACGGCACACCGGTCCCCGGCGGCGCCCCGTCGATGGACCTGCCCGGCATGAGCATCGAGGTCCCGCTG
>DATGYO010000164.1:0-15435 GCA_035297905.1 Nocardioidaceae bacterium | reverse complement strand
AGGACATCAAGCCGCTGTACTACTCGGACGGCAACGAGGACGGCGACTTCGACGACGTCGACACCGCCGACGTCGCGGGCGACCTGGCGCGGTTCGAGGCCGAGCTCGAGGTCTGTCGCCGGATCGCGGCCGACCACCCGGACCTCGAAACGATGGCCAAGAGGGCGCGCCGCGGGCGGCAGGTCTCACTGCGCTGGATCTACGTGCACATGATCGAGGAGTACGCCCGCCACAACGGTCACGCGGACTTCCTCCGCGAGTGCATCGACGGAGCCACCGGAGACTGAGACTCCTCTCGCTCGAGTGTCGACTTGATCGCAGCGAGATGACGCTCCCAGCTCGTCCACATGGCGCGCTCGAGCAGTGGCCTCACCAGCCGCAGGACGCCATGGGGGAGCAGCTCGGTCTCCAGCGTCACGCGACAGCCCAGGGGTCTCGGCGAGATGCGTCCGGTGAACCGGACGTCGAGCCGCTTGCCCGTCGCCCTGGTCACCCACAGCACCGGCCGCTCGAACTCGTCGTACTCGATCAGCGACTCGCCGACCGTCTCGAACCGCACGCAATAGATGCTGCCTGCCCGGGGAGGGCCTCCGCGGAGCGAGTCGACCGCGGTCAGGGCGTCGTTCCACTCCGGCTCGCGTGCCAGGTCGGTGATGTAGTCGAAGACCACCTCGGGCGGGCGGGCGATCGCGATCGTGTTCTGGATGATCATCACAGACGCTCCTCTGTCCCGGACCGGACCTGCGGGATCGCGGCAGCGACCGCGATCAGCAGGCTGAGCCCTCTCTCTTCCATTGAGCCCTGGAGTGGCCGCCGTGTTCAGAGAACTGAGTCACTGTCCGGGAGGACCTCGGACCCGCTCGTCTCGGGCTCCTTCACCGGGACAACGACCTCGTTGTGCCTGAGGAACCAGGGCGTCCACGGCGGGTCGAACCGCGCGTAGCGGGGGAGGCCGTCGACCTCGAGCCCGGCGGCTTCGACGGCGGCGAGGAGCTTGGCAGTCCTCCGCTCGTAGGACCGGCGGGACCACCAGCCGGAGAAGCGCAGCGCCGCCGCCACGTGCGCCGGCACCGAACGAGTCCGGACTCGCGGATCGAGGGGGTCAGGCAGGTCTTCCGCGCTGATGTCCGCGGGCATGACGAACCCGACGACGAAGCGATGCGTCTGCGGGTCCTCCTCCTGTACGACGGGCGCGGTCATCTCCACCTTGCGCGCCGGCCGGTTGTGGCCGCCGATGTAGCGGGCCAGCCTCGGGAAGGCCAGGTTGCCAGCGAGCTCGAACGGGCCTCCGGTCTCGATCTCGGCGACGAGGTGGGCGGGGTAGCGGCGGACCTCGATGTCCGGGTACTCCGCGATGACGTCGTACGGCTGATGTTCGGTCATGTCAGCTCGACGGCGTCATGCCACCGCCCACATCGCCGGCGTCCGTCACGTGGTGACCCTGTGTGTCCCGGCCGTGACCTCGGGAACGACCCGTACCCGTCCGATGGCGATCATGGCGACACCGTCCGCGAGCATCTCGACGCCCAGCAGCACACCGAGCAGGACGAAGGAAGCATCGAACAGGTTGAACAGCACGATCAGACCCAGAGCAGCGGACACGATCCCTGAGAAGATCAGGGCCACCCGGTACTCCGGCTGGCCACCCGCGGCCACGAGCCGGACGATGCCACCGGTCAGGAACACGGCTCCGGCGACCAGCGTGAGCGTGACGGCCGCGACCTCGGTGTTGTTGAGCAGGAACAGACCCAGCACGGTCAGCAGACCGCCGGTGAGGGCTGACGCCCAGAATCCGCCCTTCCCGATCCGGAACAGCGCGCCGACAAGTCCTAGGACACCGAAGAGCAAGAGCATCCATCCGAGGAAGAGCACCGAGACCGTGGTAGCGAAGGCCGCGTTGCCGAGGACGATCAGCCCGCCGATGATCAGGAGTGCGCCGATCGCGATGTCCCAGCCGGTCCGGGTCCTCACGAGCATTGACTCAGTCATGTCAGTTCACCCTTCTGAGCCGGGCTCACACGCCCGGCTTCCCGGTTCCAGTGTCCTTCGGAGGGCACTGCAACCGCTCACCCCGAAGGACCGTTTTGCAGGGGTCCGCGCGGGTCAGGTGAGGCAGGTACTTGGTCGTGATCCCGACGAACGAGGCGAGAGCTGCGAAAACCCCTCAGTCATGGAGTGATCGCTGGATATCGTGCACGTCCCGGCCGTCCTGCTCAGCCACGAGGAGCAGCAGCGACTCGGCCTCCTCCGCGCAGGCGGCACATCCGCGCAGGTGCACCGTCATCGCCCGCATCTCGGCAGTCTGCGGGCCGTCGAGGAGCCTCTCGACGTACAGGTCCATGAGGTCGAAGCAGTCCTCGCACGAGAGCCATGGGTCGGTGGAGAGGGTCAGCAGGCGAGCCGCCTCGGGAGTCAGCTGCCGACGGTCCTGCGTCATCGTTCGCCTCCCTGCGACGTACCGGTCAGATGGCCGGTCCTGGTCAGATGAGCGCGCAGCCGCCCGCGCGCCTCGTGCAGCGCCTTGTACAGCGCACCCCTCGTGGTGCCGAGCCTGTCGGCGAGTACGTCGATCGGGACGTTGTCGACGAGGAGGGCTACCGCGATCTGGCGCTGGTACGGCGTCAGGGCGTGCTGCATCGCGGCCCCGACGGCCGTCGCGAGGTCCACGGCCTCGGCGTGCTGGGCGGGACTCGGCGCCGCGTCGGACCAGAGGTCCGCGTCTTCCAGGCTCACTTCGCGGTGCGCCCAGGCCTGCCGCCGCACCTCGGTGGCGGCCTGCAGTATCGCGAACTTGTAGGCCCACGTCGTGAAGCGGCTCCGGCCCTCGAACGTGTCGAGCTTCGTCAGCAACACGGTGAGCGCCTCGTCCGCGGCGCCGTTGGCGAGGTCTTCGCGGCTTCTCGCGTCGGTCGTGGGCAGCATGTCGCGCATCCGCCACACCTGGTGTCGAGCGGCCTTGACCATGAGTGCGTGCAACGCCCGCAGGGCATGGTCCTGTTCGGGACCGGGGATGGCGAGTGCGGTCGGCCAGTCGGTCGGTTCACCTTCGGCGTACCGCGTCTGGCGCCTGGCCTCCTGACCGCTGCCCAAGGGGGTCATGACGGCGCGCTCCCGGTCGGGAGCGGTGAGAGGATCCGCGCCGCGAGCTCAGGGGGGCAGCCGAGGTCCACGAGCTGCAACAACGAGTGCAGGTCGACGTTCGACGTACCGGCAAGTGCCGTGGCCAGGTGGTCGGGAAATCCTGCCGCAAGGAGCCTGCAGCGACGCCAGGTCGCGACGTCGACGGGCGGGCCGTCCTTTCGGCAGGGACCCGGGTGCTCGGTCAGGTGGATGGTCATACCGCTTTCGCGTCGGTGACCGCTGAGGGTCTTACCGCCGCCGTCTGAAAAGGCCAGTAAGGCCTGGCCGCTGAGGAACGCAAAGAGCATCGACAGCCTCTCCGCGTCCAAGTCTCGTGAGGGGCGACGTAGTCGGTCAACAGCGAAAGGAAGTACCGACCATGGCCCAGACCCACCGTCCGTCCTCCGGCGTCAACGCACCTGGCACTGCGGCGCGAGCTCGTGCCGGGGACCCGGCGTACCAGGCGTTCCTCATCCTGCGCAGCGCGTTCACCATCGCTCCGATCCTGTTCGGCGCCGACAAGTTCTTCGGTCTGCTCGTGAACTGGGACCGCTACCTCGCACCGACCATCGCGAACCTCTCGCCGTTCTCGGTGCACCAGACGATGTACCTGGTCGGCGCCATCGAGATTGTCGCCGGCCTCGTGGTGGCGGTTGCTCCTCGACTCGGCGCGCCGATCGTGAGCCTGTGGCTGCTCGGCATCATCGTGAACCTGTTGCTGGTCCCGGGCTTCTACGACATCGCGCTGCGGGACTTCGGTCTGCTCCTGGCAGCGGTGTCGCTCTGGCGGCTGGCGGCCGTGTACGACGCCCGCAGCCTGTCGTGGCGCCGCCCCTCCTGAACGCCAACGCCACCGACGACGTGGCCCCGGCGCTTTGTGCGGGGTTCGCACACGGTTCACCAGCAGGGAAGGAACGTGTCACGGCTTCCTGCGAGCGTCGGCTGCATGAAGCCACTCGACCGCCGTTCCTTCCTTGCGGGCGCTGCTGCCGGTGCAGGGAGCCTGACTCTCGGCGCCTCACCCGCCTTCGCCGCTCCCGCGCTCGCACGTCGCCGCCTGACCCTGCCCTCGGGAGTGCAGACCGGCGACGTCACCACGCACTCCGCTGTTCTCTGGGCGCGCTCCAGCGGTCCCGGCCGGCTGGTCGCTCGTGTGACGAGCGGCGGCCGGGTGCGCGAGCTGTCCGGGGGATGGGCCCGGGAGGACTCGGACTTCACCGCGAAGCTGCCCCTGAGCGGCCTTGCGCCCGGCCGGGAGTACGACGTAGCCCTCCACTTCGAGTCCGAGGACGGCGCGAGTGGCGAGGTTGCACACTCCTCGTTCAGCACCGCGTCGGTGCACCCGGCGCGAACCAGCTTCGTGTGGAGCGGGGACAGCTGCGGCCAAGGGTGGGGCATCAACCCAGAGCTCGGTGGGCTGCTCGGGTACCGGGCGATGCACGCGACCCGGCCGGACTTCTTCGTCCATGCGGGCGACACCATCTACGCGGACGGGCCCATCCAGCAGGAGGTGACCGAGCCCGACGGGCAGGTTTGGCGCAACCTGGTCACCGAGGAGGTGAGCAAGGTGGCGGAGTCGCTGGCTGAGTTCCGGGGACGTCAGCGGTACACGTTCATGGACGACAACGTTCGGGCGATGTACGCCGAGGTGCCGGTCGTGGCCCAGTGGGACGACCACGAGACCCACAACAACTGGTACCCGGGCCAGATCCTCGACGATGCCCGGTACTCAGAGCGGCGGGTCGACGTGCTCGCGGCACGGGCTCGCCGGGCGTGGCAGGAGTACATGCCCATCGCCGACGCCCGAGCCCACCAAGTGGGGGACGGGTTCGCGCCGACGCGGATCTACCGCAAGGTCAGCCGCGGGCCACAGCTCGACGTGTTCTGCCTGGACATGCGCACCTACAAGGACCCGAACACGCCGGGCCTCGAACCAGAGCGCACGAGCCTGCTGGGACAGGAACAGGCCGACTGGCTCGTGCGTGAAGTGAGCGCCTCTCGGGCGACCTGGAAGGTGATCTCCGCCGACCTGCCGCTGGGGCTCATCGTGCCCGACGGGCCGGTGAACGAGGAGAGCCTGTCGAACAAGGACGCAGGCGCACCGCTCGGAAAGGAGCTGGAGCTCGCTGCGGTGCTGTCGGCGTTCAAGCGCAACGGGGTGAAGAACGTCGTCTGGATCACCGCCGACGTGCACTACTGCGCTGCCCACCACTACGACCCCTCGCGCGCGGCTTTCACGGATTTCGAGCCGTTCTGGGAGTTCGTCGCCGGTCCCATCGCAGCGGGCAGCTTCGGGCCCAACGAGCTCGACGACACCTTCGGCCCGCGCGTGGAGTTCAGCAAGGTCGGCGACTACCCCAACCAGTCCCCACGCGGCGGCAACCAGTTCTTCGGCCACTGCGAGATCGTCCCGGACGGGACTCTCGAGGTCAGCCTGCGTGACCTCGCCGGCACGGTCCTCTGGGCGAAGTCGCTGGAGCCGCGCGCCTGACGCCTCTCGCGCCCGCGTGGGTGGATGCCGCAGGAGGCTGGGTCACCGGGCGGTCTGGGCGTGCACCACTGCGACCGGGCAGTGGGCGTGCTCGACCAGAGCGGTGCTGACCGAGCGCAGCACCATCGCCCTGGCGGCGCCCATCTTCCGCGCCCCGACCACCACGAGCTGCGCAGTCTCCGATGCGGTGATCAGCGCCTCGGCCGGGTCGGTGCTCCGGTGGACCTCGTGGACCACCACCTCGGGGTACTCCTCCGGTAGCCCGGCGACGGTCTCCGCGATGGTGAGCTCCTCCTCCTCGGTCAGCCCGCGCTCCTCGCCAGAGGCCAGGAGGGCCATCACCGACGAGCCTCGCGACAGTCGCTCCCAGGAACCGAAGAGGATCACCAGCGGCAGGTCGGTGAGGGAGGCGTACTCGAAGGCGAACCTGGCGGCGTCCTGCGAGGTCGCGGTGCCGTCGACACCGAGCACGATGTGGTTGCTCATGGCGGCTGGAACCTGCCGGTCCCGTGCCCGGACGACCACGACCGGGCAGGTGGCATGCCTGGTCACGGAGAGACTGACCGAGCCGAAGAGCCGCTTGAACGCCTCCTCCCTTCGCGGGCCCACCACCAGCAGCGCGGCTTCCTGGCCGTGCTCGATGAGAACGCTCGGAGGGTCCCCGACGTCGGACACGCCAGCCACGACCAGGTCGGGGTGCCGCCTGTGAGCCCGCTCGACGGCGGCGCCGGCGATCAGGCGGCCGGCCTCGAGCGCGACGCGCTCGGCTTCGAGGAGGTCCTCGGCGTTCGGACCGCCGACGAACCCGGTGCCGTGCACGGCGAGGAGCCGTCGACCGGTCAAGGACGCAAAGTCCGACGCCCAGTCAACAGCGTCGTCACTGGTGCTGGAGCCGTTCACCCCTACGACGACGGGGCCGAGGCCGGGAGACGTTGCCATGCTCCCAGGCTCGGCCGACGTCTCTGCGACGGTCTAGAGGCTTTCGACCCGCCGCGAGGGCCTGCCCCTGGGTGGGGCCACGGTCATGATCCCTTCGCGGTTGGGCCTACCAGATCTGGGTAACCTCCGGGAAGGCCGACACCCAGACGAAGTACACGGCGAGGCTCATCAGCATGGTCAAAGGAATTCGCATGACTCCACGCTGCTGCAAGGGATCTAACTCTTGGTGAACTGCGACTGTCGATCTGCGCGACGCTCCCGAACGAGATCGTTACCCGAGGCCGAGGTGGTGCCATGCGGCCGGGCGGGCTGTTCAGTTGGGGCCACAGGGCACAATGGGAGAAGTGATGACCCAGCGGCGAGTTCCGACGTGGTGATCGCCACCCATCCGGCGGCGACGCACACGAGGTCCCGCCAGGCGGTGATCGGCTCCGCTGCCGTGGTCGTGATACTCGCCGCGATCAACGTCGCCAAGAACCTGCTGCCCTCGAGCACGGTCTGGTTGAGCGTCTTCGCCGCCGCGGGCCTGCTCCTCATCGCCCGTCGCAGCGGCCTCACCTGGGCACAGCTGGGCATGGGCAGGCACCGGATCAGGCACGGGGCAGCCTGGGCCGCTGGAGCCATCGTGGTCGTGGCCGCCGTCTACGTGGCCGGTCTGCTGATGCCCGAGACCCGCGCCGCGTTCCTCGACACCAGGTACCGCCTCGGCATCCCACACGCACTCCTGACGGCCTTCGTGGTCATCCCGGTCGGGACGGTCCTCCTCGAAGAGGTGGCCTTCCGGTCGGTCCTGTGGGGAATGCTCAAGCGGCACATGACGACGTGGCGGGTGGTCATCGTGTCGTCCTCCCTCTTCGGTTTGTGGCATGTGCTCCCTTCGTTGAGCTTCGCGTCGGCCAACCGCGGAGTGAGTGAGGTCTCTCCTCCCGGTGCGCCAGGAACCGCCCTCGTCGTACTCATCACCGTTCTGTTCACCGCGCTGGGCGGTGTCGTCGCGGGAGAGCTCCGACGTCGCAGTGGCAGCGTCCTCGCAAGCGCGGGGATGCACTGGGCCACCAACGCGCTAGGCGTGCTCTTCGGCGTGATCGCGTGGAGGCTCGCCGGCTAGCCCGGCTGGCAGATTCCCCCGACGGGCCCTCCATGGCCGCGCAATGATGAAGTGGTGGACGGGTCGGGCGCCACCGCGCTCTCTCCGGCGCGGGGATATCACCGTGTCAGCTTGCACTGGCCGCGCTACAGCCTGGCCGGGGTCACCGGTGCGCTCCTGTTCGCGTGCGTCTCCTTCACGCCCTCGCTCGTCCCGAGAGCCTGGTACGTCCAGGGCGTCGTGGCGGGCATCAGTGCTGCCTTCGGCTACGGCTTCGCGGTCTTCTTCGCGTGGCTGGTGCGAGCGATCGTCGGCCGGCACCCGTCCGCGGACCTGACCCGTCGGCTGTGGATACTGCTCGCTTGTCTGGGGGTGCCGCTTCTGGCGTGGAGCCTGTGGCTGGGGCAACGGTGGCAGCGCCAGATACACGCGCTTACCCACGTACCCGGGCCTGACTCGTACGCCTGGGTCCGCATCCTGCTCCTCGGTCTGCTGACGCTGGCGGTCCTTATCGCCCTCGTTCGTGCGCTGCGCCGGCTCGTGCGGTGGGTGGCGGGCTGGCTGGTCCTCCTGCTGCCCGCGCGGTTGGCCGGCCCGCTTGCGGCCATCCTGGTCGTGACGGTCATCATCGGGTTGAACAACGAGCTGCTGTGGCGCGGAATGGTGACGGGAGCCAACTTCGGGTTCGGGGTCGTCAACGGGACCACGAACCCGGGTACGTTCCGCCCCGTGGCTCCCCAACGGTCCGGGAGTCCTGCCTCGCTGATCTCCTGGGAGTCGCTCGGCCGGCAGGGGCGCGACTTCGTCGCGCTCGCGCCCAGCGTGCCGGAGCTGAGCGCCTTCTCGGGGGCCCGGGCTCGGACGCCGATTCGGATCTACGCCGGTCTGAAGTCGGCGCCCGGCATCAGGGCAGAGGCTGCACTGGCGGTCCGGGACCTTCGCCGTGCCGGCGGTTTCGACCGTGCTGTCCTGCTGGTCGCCACCACGACTGGGACCGGCCTGGTCGATCCGGCCTCGGCGGAGACCCTCGAGTACATGTACAACGGCAACACCGCCACGGTGGCTCTCCAGTACTCCTACCTGCCGAGCTGGATCTCCTTCCTGGTCGACCACCAGAGGGCCGAGGAGGCTGGGAGAGAGCTCTTCAACCAGGTGTACGACGCGTGGTCGAAACTACCGCCGGGCCACCGGCCGAAGCTGCTCGTCACCGCCACGAGTCTCGGCGTCCAGGGGTCGGAAGCTGCGTTCGGCGGTGTGGCCGACATCCGAAACCGCACCGATGGCGTGGTCTGGGCGGGGCCGACACACTCGAGCACGCTCCACGAGATGCTCGTCGAGCAGCGTGACCCGGGATCGCCGGAATGGCTGCCGACCTACGACTCGGGCCGGACCGTGCGCTTCGTGTCGCGTCCGGCTGACCTGTTGCGGCCGGCCACGACCTGGGACCGGCCGCGCGTGGTCTACCTTCAGTACGGCTCCGACGCGGTGGTGCGTTGGACTCCCTCGCTGGCCTTCACCAAGCCCGCCTGGCTGTCGGAGCCGAGGGCGCCGGACGTGTCTCCGGACATGGTCTGGATCCCGGTCGTCACCTTCTGGCAGGTCGCGGCCGACCTGCCGTCCACCTATGCCGTGCCGGCGGGGCATGGCCACCGCTACAGCGAGCTGTACGTGAACGCATGGGCGGCGGTCGCCGCACCCCCGGGGTGGACGTCCGAGGACACGCACCGGCTGCGGGTCCAGATCAGGAAGGACCGGATCGAACGTGAGCAGATGCTTCTGGACCTCTCCAGTGCCCGTTGAGGCGAAGGACGAGCTTCCGGATCTCGCTCACCCACAACACGGTGCTCGCCATCGCCACGCAGACCAGCCACTGCTCGAGGGAGAGCGGGGTGGTGGTGAAGGCGTCGTTGAGGAACGGCACCTGCACCACGGCGACCTGAAGCAAGGTCGACAGAGCGAGAGCTCCCCACAGCCACGGGTTGGTGAAGAGCCGGTGGAAGGCCGAGCCCGTCTCGGAGCGCGCGTTGAGTGCGTTGAACATCTGGGCGAACACGAGCACCGTGAAGCCCGCCGTACGCGCGTTGTCCAGTGACTGCGTGCCCTCGAGGCGCCCGCCGGGTAGGTACAGGTCGATGGTGGCCAGCGTCGCCAGCGCCATGGCGAGTCCGACGACCATCACCCCGGCCCACATCCGGCCGTCGATGACGCGGTCCTCGAGCGACCGGGGTGGCCGGTTCATGACGTCCTCGGTCTCGGCGTCCACACCCACCGCGAGCGCCGGTGCACTGTCGGTGAGGAGGTTGATCCACAGGATCTGGGTGGCGAGCAGCGGCAGTACCAGTGCGTTCTCGTGGGTGAGCCCGAGGATCCCGGCGAGGACGACGCCCAGGAAGACGGTCAGCACCTCGCCCATGTTCGAGGACAGCAGGTAGCGCAGGAACTTCTTGATGTTCGAGAAGATGCCGCGGCCCTCGCGGATCGCCTGGACGATCGTGGCGAAGTTGTCGTCGGCGAGGATCATCTTCGCCGCCTCTTTGGCGACCTCGGTCCCGGTGCGGCCCATCGCGATGCCGATGTCGGCTGACTTCAGGGCCGGAGCGTCGTTGACACCGTCGCCGGTCATGGCGACCACCCTGTGGTCGGCCTGGAGCGCGTCGACGATGCGCAGCTTGTGGGCCGGAGTCACCCGCGCGTACACCGACTGCCGCCGGACCGTCTCGCGGAACTGCTCGTCGTCCATCTGGTCGAGCTCGACGCCAGACACGGCGACTGCCTCCCGCTCGACGATGCCCAGGTCGCGCGCGATCCGTGCGGCTGTGCGGGGGTGGTCGCCGGTGATCATCACGACCCGGACCCCGGCGCGGTGCGCCTCGGCGATGGCGTCCCGCGCCTCCTGGCGCGGCGGGTCGATGATCCCGACCATGCCTGCGTAGACCAGCTCCTGCTCGAGAGCATCGATGTTCTCCGGCACGATCGTGACCTCCAGCGGCCGGTAGGCCACCGCGAGCGTCCGGAACGCCTCGCCGGAGAGGCGCTCCACGTCGTTGAGGGTGGCCGCCCGACGGGTCTCGTCGAGCGGCTCGACCCGGTCGCCGACCTGCACGTGGGTGCAGCGGGGGAGCAGCACGTCGGGGGCACCCTTGGCGACGACCGCGATCTTGCCGGCCCGCTCGTGGTCGGACTCCAGGCTGGTCATCATCTTGCGTTCGGAGGTGAACGGGATCTCGCCGACGCGTCGGAACCGCAGCTCCCGGCGTTTCCCGGTGCCGAGCTTGGCCTCAGCCACCAGGAAGGCGGCCTCGGTGGGGTCGCCCTGGATGGCCCATTCGCCGTCTGCCTCCCGCAGGGTGGCGTTGTTGGCGAGGCTGCCGCCTCCGAGCACCAACGCCGTCTCGCCCCAGAGGGTGCTGTCCTCGTCGAGCGGGACGCCGCCCGCTTCCATGCGTCCCTCGGGCCGGTAGCCGGCGCCGGTCACGGTGACCTCGCCTGACGCGGACACGATCCGCCCGACGGTCATCTCGCCCCTGGTCAGTGTGCCGGTCTTGTCCGAGCAGACCACGGAAGCCGAGCCGAGGGTCTCGACGGAGGAGAGGTTCTTGACGATCGCGTTGTGCCGTGCCATGCGCTGGACACCGAGGGCGAGGACGACCGACAAGATGGCGGGCAGTCCCTCGGGCACGGCGGCCACGGCGAGCGAGACCCCGAGCAGGAGCGCTGTCGCCACGTCGTCCACGCTCTCGACACCGAAGAATACGAAGATCGTGGCCATCACCACCACGGCGATGACGATCACGGCGGTGCCGAGCATCCGGCCGACGCGCCCGATCTCGCCTTGCAGCGGAGTGGGCTCCGCGCGAGTGGTGTGGAGCAGGTCCGCGATCTGACCCATCTGGGTCGCCATCGCGGTGGCGGTCACGACCGCTCGTCCCACGCCCTGGGTCACGGCGGTGCCGTTGAAGACCATGTCGAGCCTGTCTCCGAGCGCTGCCGGTGCGGGCAGGGTTCGGGCGTCCTTGAGGACGGCTTCGCTCTCCCCTGTGAGGGAGGCCTCCGACACCTTGAGAGTGACGGCCGAGAGCAGCCTCGCGTCGGCCGCCACGCTGTCGCCCTCGCTCAGCACGAGAACGTCTCCGGGAACGACCTCGCGGGTCGGCACGCGGACCTGCACGCCGTCGCGGATCACTGACGCACTGCTCGCACTCATCCTTCGCAGCGCCTCGACGGCGCTCTCTGCCTTTGCCTGCTGGACATACCCGAGCGCTCCGTTCAGCACGACGATGACCGCGATCACGATGGCGTCGAAGGGCCAGCCGGGCGTGCCCTCGACGATCCACGCCACGAGAGAGATCACGATGGCCGCGAAGAGCAGGTAGATCAGCGGGTCCCGGAACTGCTCGAGGACCTTGCGCCAGGTCGGCACCGGCGGGGCCGTGGCGATCACGTTGGGTCCGGTCTCCTCGAGGCGACGCGCGGCTTCCAGAGCGGTCAGACCACTGTCCGGGTCGGTCTGCATGCGCTCGACGACGCTCGTCGCATCCTCCAGGGACGGGTCGGAGCCGGTCACCGCGCTGGTCATCGGCTCCTCCGCGTCCTGGCCTCAGCGACTACCGGGATCAGCGCTCGGGCCTGCGGCCCCAGCGGAAGTAGGCGATCGGCCCGACGAAGTTGACCGCGATGACCGCCGCCCATCGGGCTTTGCTCCCGTTGATCTGCCAGCCGGGTCGCCGCGCCAGGTCTGTCCAGGCGATGACGGCAAGCGACACCTGCACGGTCGATGCCACGATCAACGTCGCGCGCTGCTTGTCGCTCAGGTCCGCCCATCGACGTACGGCCATGTTCTCCCCCTCGGTCTGCTCCGCACCCTGACTCCCTCTCTACCAACGCCGAACGGCGGGCGAGCAGAGGCGATGGTCCCTTCCAGGGCCTGGTCACCGGTGCCGTCCGTGCGCAGGCGCCACCGTCAGAGGGGGCGGGCCGTCGCACAGGCGCGGTCAGCTGCAGCAGGCGGCTCCGCGCTCCTGTCCGCTTTCGCTGCGCGCCTGAAGGTCGGCAAGCGTCTTGCCTTCGAGCTCGGGTTGCGTGTCTGCGAGCACGACGTAGTTCTCCCAGCGCTGGCCGTCCGGGCCAGTGACCCAGTGCTTGTCCTGGCGGGCGTAGCAGCAGACGACGTCCGCCTCGGTGTCGAGGCTCAGGCCGGCGGCCTCGAGGCGGTTGGCCTGCTCCTCGACCTCCTCCATCGACTCGCGCTCGACCCCGAGGTGGTTGAGCGTGCCGGTCGCCTCCGGGTTCTCGAACAGCACCAGCTTGAGGGGCGGGTTCGCCACCGCGAAGTTGGCGTACCCAGGGCGACGCTTGGCCGGCTTGGTGTCGAAGAGGGTCGTGTAGAACTCGACGGCCGCGTCGATGTCGGCGACGTTGAGGGCGAGCTGAAGACGGGACATGGTTCCTCCTGGTGAAGGGCTGGTTGGTTGGTCGGTTGGTGTCGCTCGGTCGTAGGTGTTCCCTGGCCCGCTCGTCAGGCGCAGCAGGCGTCTGCGGGTGCCGACCAGCTGGCTACGACGGCGGGGCGCCGCAGCCGTCCCGCGGCGCTGCTGAGGCTGTCCCCGGTCCTGGCGAGGAGGGTCCGGCTGCGTCCCGCGCGGACGGCCCTGCGGCGGGCCTCAGCGTTGCGAACCAGCTCGGCATGCCGGTCGTTCGCCAGCTCGGCCATAAGGATCGGGTGCATCGGGTCCTCCTTGGGTGACTCCGCGGCGGTCGCCGCGGTTACGAGATAGACAATGATCTATCTATTGGGTCGTGTCAAGGATTGATGAGCATCTATTTGATCGGCTACCATGGCGACATGCCGAAGCCGCTTCCCGTCATCGACCCCGTCCCCAGCGCGGCTGCCTGCTGTGCCCCGCTGATGGACGCACCCCTCTCGGCTGCGCAGGCCGAGGAGCTGGCGGTGCGGTTGAAGGCGATCGCGGACCCGACGCGTCTGCGTCTGCTGTCGCTGATGCTGGCCAGTCCGGGTCTCGAGGCCTGCACCTGCGACCTGACCGAGCCGCTGGGCCTGACCCAGCCGACCGTCACCCACCACATGCGGACGCTGGCGAAGGCGGGGCTCATCGTCCCGGAGCGCCGGGTCGGCAACTTCACCTACTACCAGGTCGTGACCGACGCGCTGAAGGGTCTGGCCGAGGTGCTCGCTCCCGTGACGACCTCGTGACCGCCTGGTGACGACCGTTCGGCGTGCGGCCGCGCCTCCCGAGTACGTCGACGTGGCCGTCGTCGGCGGCGGCCAGGCGGCTTTGGCCACCGGGTTCTACCTGCGCCGCGCCGGCCTCAGCCCGGGGAGTGACTTCGTCGTCCTCGACTCAGGCGACCGGCCGGGTGGGGCCTGGACGCGCATGTGGACGGGCCTGCGGCTGTTCTCCCCGTCGACGTACTCCTCGCTCCCGGGCTGGATGATGCCCGCCTCGGCCGACGACTCAGGCGGGTACCCACCCCGAGCTCATGTCGTGGACTACCTGACCCGCTACGAGGACCGGTACGAGCTCTCGGTGGTCCGCCCCCATCGGGTCGAGGCAGTGACCCGCGCTGACGAGGACCCGGACGGCCCGCTGAACGTCCACGGGGGAGGGGGCACGGTCGCGGCGCGAGTCGTCGTGTCGGCGACCGGCACCTGGGACCAGCCGTTCTGGCCGGTCTACCCGGGCATGGCCACGTTCGCCGGCCGGCAGCTTCACGCAGCGGACTACCGGCGGCCCGACGAGCTCGCCGGCCAGCGAGTCGTGGTCGTCGGAGGCGGGAACTCCGCCGCACAGATCCTCGCGGAGGTCTCCACGGTTGCCGACACGACGTGGGTGACCGTTCGTCCGCCGCGGTTCCTGCCTGACGATGTCGACGGTCGCGACCTGTTCGATGCGGCGACGGCCAGGATCCAGGCGCTTCGGGAGGGTCGCAACCACTCCGGGGTGGGCGGGCTGGGCGACATCGTCATGGTTGCCGGCGTGCTCGACGCCCGCGACCGAGGCGTGCTGAAGGCGCAGCCGATGTTCAGCCGGCTGACCCCCACCGGCATCGCGTGGCCCGACGGCAGCGAGGCGGACGCGGACGCGGTGATCTGGTGCACCGGTTTCCGGCCCGCGCTGCGGCACCTGCGCCCGCTGAGTCTGCGCGACGAGGCCGGCCGGATCCGCACCGGCGGCTCCGCGGGCACGCGGGCGGTGGGGGAGCCACGGCTCCACCTGGTCGGGTACGGCGACTGGACGGGGCCGGCGTCGGCGACGCTCATCGGCGTAGGTCGCTCAGCGCGCGACACCGTCGCCGAGATCGTGGCTCGGCTCGACCTGTCCTAGTCGCAGGTCGCTGGACCGAAGTGGGTCTGCCGGCTACACCAGGAACGGCGTGGTCGAGGGGACGACCCTGTCGTTGTCCATGGCAGTCGGGGAGTGCGCCTCCGGATGGCTGAACTCGACTGCCGTGGCGGCAGTGTTGCCGTGCGTCTGTCCGGACCTGTCCGATCTTTCGAGCATGCGGGTCATGTGTCACCTCGGCTGTCTTGACGTGCAGGCCCTTGCGGCCGCACCGGTGCGCGACGCCTAGTACCTCGAGCGTGAGCGTATATGCGCGCGCCCCCTCAGGACTGCCATCCCGCGGCGAGAGCGTCGGTTGCCATCTGGCGTCCGAGCTCGATGCCTGCCTTGAAGTAGTCCTCGTCGAAGAAGAGGTAGCTGAGCAGCTCCTGGCGGCCGACCGAGTCTCCGGCGCCGCGGATGGCCTGACCGAGCAGCCAGTTGTCCAGCTCGCTGAT